>NZ_JBRUDG010000027.1:0-25660 GCF_053203725.1 Streptococcus porcorum
TCAGGAACTTTGAAAACTTTAAAAAACGGATTTTGATTGCCTTGAACATAAAGAAAGAGAGAACGAATTTCGTCCTCTCTAGGTGTTAGCTTTTCATCTACCCACTACAGTTGACAAAGAGCCTTTTATAAGGACTTGTAAAGATTAACAGCATTTTCTGCAGTGAAACCATATTCTTTAAAGATACGATCTCCTGGTGCTGATGCTCCCCAAGTATCAATCGTAAGGGTTTTACCTGTTAGACCAACGTATTTACCCCAACCAAAGCTTGATCCCGCTTCAATAGCTAAACGTTTAGTGATAGCAGATGGAAGAACTTCTTCCTTGTAAGCTGAATCTTGCTCATCGAAGATATTTTGTGATGGCATTGATACCACACGAACAAAAATACCTTCTTTTTCTAACTCAGCTTGTGCATCAAGGGCTAATTTCACTTCTGATCCTGTTGCAATAAGGATACCATCCATCTCTCCCTTAGCTTCTGAAAGGACATAAGCCCCTTTATTAAGACCTGCTGCAGCTAGACTGGCTGTTCCTTCAAGGACTGGTAAGTTTTGACGTGTTAAAACAAGAGCCGTTGGACGTTTTGTTTCTGCAAGGGCACGTTTCCATGCTTCATTAACCTCGTTACCATCGGCTGGTCGAATAACATTTAGGTTTGGCATAGAACGAACGCTGGCTAGTTGTTCAACAGGCTCATGTGTCGGACCATCTTCACCAACCGCAATGGAATCATGTGTTAATACATAGACAGTTGGTAACTCTTGAAGAGCTGCCATACGGACTGCTGGAAGAAGGTAGTTTGAAAAGACAAAGAAAGTTCCACCATAGACACGTGTTCCACCATGGAGTGCAATACCATTCATCGCGGCAGCCATCGCAAACTCACGAACACCAAACCAAATATTACGACCAGCATAGTTATCTGCTTGGAAATCAGAATCTGCTGCAACCATTGTATTGTTTGAAGCAGAAAGGTCCGCTGAACCACCCCAGAATGATGGCACTTGTGCAGAAATTTGCTGAATAGCTTGCTGACTAGAAACACGGCTTGCCACACTTGAGCCAAGCTCATGTGCCGCTAAATCAACAGAAATCGGAGCATCTGTAAAGGCTTCTTTGTACTCTTTTGCTAATTCTGGATAAGCTTCTTCATAGTGCTTAAAGAGAGTATTCCATGCATTTTCTTTTTCTTCACCACGGAATTTAATGCCAACTTCAAAGCGACGTGCCACTTCTTCTGGAACAGTGAACTCTGGATAATCATAACCATAAACTTGCTTCGCATGGGCAATACCTTCTTCACCGATTGGTGCGCCATGAACAGCAGACGTGCCTTGTTTTTCAGCCCCATAACCAATAATAGTCTTCACTTCGATGATAGAAGGTTTCTCTGTTTCTGCTTTAGCTTCTTCAATAGCTTTTGCAATAGCTTCTAAATCATTACCATCCTCAACTAAAATATGCTGCCAACCATATGCTTCAAAGCGTCCTTTAACACTCTCCGTAAAGGCTTTTGAAGTTGGACCATCAAGTGAGATGTCATTCGAATCATAAAGAAGAACTAATTTCCCAAGCTTCAAGTGACCAGCCAAGCTTGCTGCTTCTTGAGAAACACCCTCCATCAAATCACCATCACCATTTAAGGCATAAGTATAGTGGTCCACAATGTCAAAACCTGGCTTATTGAATTTCGCTGCCAAATGTGCTTCAGCCATAGCCATTCCAACAGCATTAGCAATCCCTTGACCAAGTGGCCCTGATGTTGCTTCGACACCATCGGTATGGTTCACTTCAGGGTGACCAGGCGTTTTTGATCCCCATTGACGGAAGTTTTTAAGGTCTTCCATAGTCACGCCATATCCTGACAAGTGAAGGAGGCTATATAAAAGGGCGCTACCATGTCCAGCTGAGAGGATAAAACGGTCACGGTTTGTCCATGAACGACTTGTTTTTGGGTTGACATTAAGGTACTTGTTAAAGAGTACATAAGCCATCGGGGCCGCTCCCATTGGAAGACCAGGGTGACCTGAGTTAGCTTTTTGAATCGCTTCGATTGAAAGCGTGCGGACTGTGTTTACCGCTAATTGATCAATAGTGTCAAATGTCATTGTAAAGACCTTTCTAGATTGTTATCACTTTATTATATCACAATTTTCTGAATTTTTGAGAGGAAATCCTAGGGAGATAATAAAAATCGAGTACCTGAGATCTCTGCCTCAAATACCCGATTGTTTATTATGAATTGGGATCGTCTAAACTACGCCCATGAAGACCTTTTTCACGTTGCACTTGACGAAGCTTTTCAGGGGTCACATCATTTCCCTCTTCATCCACAATCTTAATCCCTTCAACATGATGACGAACAGCACGGCGATAACCTTCAATATACTCTTCACGAAGTTTAGCTTGCTCAACTTTTTCTTCTGCTGTTAGAGTACCTTCCTTTTTCTTACGTGCCAATTCATTGATGCGTTCGATTTTTTTAGGATCCATCTCTTATTTCTCCTTACTTACTATTTAACTTATTAAAGACAGCAACACTGCTTGCCTTATCCGCCAAGGCTTTCAAGAGGGCCAAGCGGTTGACTTTGACTGCTGCGTCATCTGCCATGACCATGGTATTGTCAAAGAAGGCTGCGATGACTGGGCTCAAAGCAAAAAGCTTGTTCAAGTTTTCTGTCATATCTTCCGTCAACTCTAAACCAACCACTGCTTCAAAGAGAGCTTTTTCTTCTGCATTTTCAAAGAGAGCTTCATCAATCGCAGTTGTTTCCGCCTTTTCAGCCAAGTTAAAGACACGTGACAAGTTTTCCACAGCTTCCTTGTAGTCAGCTTCTTTTGATTTTTGGAAAATAGCAGAGCTGGCTGCCAGTTGTAGTCTGACCACAAAGGTTGAGCTGGCAAGCACAGCCTCACGGATGTCTTTCGGAATCGCCTTATCCATCATCTTCTCTACACGCGCACGGATAAAGTCCATCACAGCTGGCTGGTTGTCATAGGTCAAGCTGGCAAAGTTCAAGCTATAGAGCTCCGCAATCAACTGATCCAATGGAATTTCCCAACCAAATGCTTCCAAGATCCGCACGATACCCTGTGTCGCACGACGAAGAGCATAAGGGTCGTTTGAACCAGACGGAATGAGACCTACTGAGAAGAAGGATAGAAGGGTGTCGAATTTGTCAGCCAGTGCCAAGACCGCACCAACCTTGCTTTCAGGCAATTCGCCCTCTGCAGAGTTAGGAAGATAGTGCTCACGGATTGCTGCTGCCACCGCAGGTTTTTCCCCTGCAAGAAGGGCATACTTCTCACCCATAATCCCTTGCAATTCATCAAACTCGCCAACCATACCTGTCAAGAGGTCAAACTTGTAAATGTCCGCCGCACGTGCCACATCCGCTTTTTCATCCGCAGACAAGCCTGCCAAGTCAGCCAATTTTTCTGCGATAACTTTGGTGCGTTCCATGTGCTCGTAAAGTGAGCCGATTTTCTCATGGAAGGTTACGACCTTGAGACGTTCTACCAAGTCAGCAATCTTGAGTTTTTGATCCTCACGCCAGAAGAATTCACCATCCTCTAAGCGTGCCACCAAAACTTTTTCATTTCCTTTGATGACATTATCAATATGTTGGTCATTTCCGTTTCGAACAGAGATGAAATTTGGTAGAAGTTTACCAGATTTATCACGCACTACAAAGTAACGCTGATGGTTTTTCATAGAAGTGACCAAGACTTCTTCAGGTACTTCTAGGTACTTGGTGTCAAAGGAGCCCATGAAAGCAGTTGGGTACTCAATCAAGTTGAGAACTTCATTGAGCAGGTCTTGGTCAATCTCAACGGTCACATTGTGTTTATCCTCGATAGCCTTGATTTGCTCGACAATCATATTTTGACGCTCTGCGGGGTCTGTAATAACAAACTGTGCACGCAAGTCTGCCTCGTAAGAATCTGCACTTGCAATTTCTGTTTCTTTTCCAAGGAAACGATGACCACGGCTGGTGCGAGCTGACGAAATGTCCAAGAAGTCCATATCTAGTGCTTCATCATCTAACAAGACTGTCAAGGTATGAACAGGACGAATATAGGTGAAACTATTGTTAGCCCAAGCCATGCTCACAGGGAAAGTTAGGCTTTGCAAGAGTTCAGGAATAGCCACTAAAACGTCTTTAGCAGATTTTCCTTCTTCATTTTTAGTCACATAAACATACTCTTCACCTTTAATCTCGCGGAATTCGATATCCGCAGTCGTCAAGCCTTTTCCACGAACAAAACCTTCTGCTGCTTTGGTGAAATTTCCATCTGCATCTAAGGCGATTTTCTTAGATGGACCTTTAAAATCTTCTGTTAAGTCTGTTTGTTTATCTGCCAGACCACGAACGCGTACTGCCAAACGACGCGGTGTTGAGAAAGTCTCAATCGTCTCAAAAGACAAGCGATGCTCTGTCAAAAAAGCTTCCATTTTTTGACCCAGTTGTTTTTCACTAGGTGTAACAACATAGGCTGGCAATTCTTCTAGTCCAAGTTCTACTAACAAATTTTTGGTCATGATTTCTTCTCCTAGTGATTTATTCTGTTTCTTCCGCTAATAATTTAGCACGACTAGCTTCATCCAAAAGAGGATAACCTAATTTTTTACGCTCTGCCACAAAGGTTTTGGCCACGACTCGCGCCAAGTTACGAATGCGAGCAATGTAACCTGCACGCTCGGTTACAGATACGGCACCACGTGCATCTAGCAAGTTAAAGGTATGTGAACATTTGAGTACATAATCAAAGGCTGGATGAACCAATCCTTCTGCTAAAGCACGCTCTGCCTCTTTTTCAAATTTAGTAAAGTTTTCAAGAAGCATGTCTTGATCAGATACTTCAAATGAATATTTAGAATGCTCATATTCTGGCTGGATAAAAATCTCACCGTATTTTACCCCTGCAGCCCACTCAATGTCATAAACTGAATCAACTTCTTGGATATAAGACGCTAGGCGCTCTAAACCGTAGGTTACCTCAGCTGTGACAGGACCTGTCGCCAAACCACCAACTTGTTGGAAGTAGGTAAACTGAGTGATTTCCATACCGTCCAACCAGACTTCCCAACCTAGACCGGCAGAACCCGTCGATGGATTTTCCCAGTTGTCTTCAACGAAACGAATATCATGTTCCAAAGGGTTAATCCCCAAACGCTCCAAAGACTCTAAGTAGAGTTCTTGAATGTTAGACGGTGACGGTTTCATCACCACTTGGAATTGGTGGTGTTGATACAAACGGTTTGGGTTTTCCCCGTAACGACCATCTGCTGGACGACGAGATGGCTCTACATAAGCTGCATTCCATGGCTCAGGACCAATAGCACGCAAGAAAGTATAAGGACTCATAGTTCCCGCACCTTTTTCCGTATCATAGGCCTGCATCAACATACAACCTTGTTCATTCCAAAATTGTTGCAAAGTCAAAATAATTTCTTGAAATGTTAATTTTTTAGACATTGTTTTCTCCTTTTATTTATATTATCTTTTTAAATTTATTTATCAAGCAACCAAGAAAAAGCTGGGTCCTGAAAAATATGACGTTTGGGAACAGTTTGTAAATTCTGATCGCATTCATCTATTGTTCCTAATTTCAAAGCACAAACTTCTGGTATATTTTCTTGAGTAGTGAAAATTTGACTGTGACAGTTCTGGCAGTAATAACGTTGTTTCCCTGGAGATGAACTATAAGTAACCAACTTCTCTTTTCCATACAATACCAGGTTTTTGCTGCTAACTTTAGCATTAACTGTGTAGGCTGACGCAGTTACTTTCCTACAGAATGAGCAATGGCAAAAAACTATTTCCGACAATTCTTCATCTAAAGTGTAGGTGACTGCTTTACATAAACAAGATCCTTTAAGCATGATACTCCTTTCCACTTAGGTATTAGACGAAATTCAAAAAGAACCGAATTTCAACACCCAAGCCTTGCGACTAGGGGCGTCAGAAACGCGGTTCCACCCTAATTTATTACTTCATTTTTAATTGATAATAATCTCTGAAAGCGCCACTTCTTAAGATCACAATCTGGCTCACACTCTCCCAGACTCGCTATATGTTAGAGCTTAAGTCGTCTCTTTCTATCTGTTTATTCTAGCAAAATATTTTTCATTTGTCTATGGAAAATACTAAGCTTTCTGATAAACCACTTGACCTGCTAGATAAGTGGCACAAAGATTAAGCTCACTATCTAAAATAATAAAATCTGCTGGTAAACCTTTTTTTAATTGACCACATTGCTCTTCTATCTTCATAGAAAGTGCTGGAATAAAGCTAGCCATACGAACAGCCTCTAAAGGACTAGCTAAGCCCCAATCTACAATGTTTTTTAATCCATCTTTTAATTTTAAGATGGAGCCTGCCAAGCTCCCTCCCTCTTTCAAACGTGCTGTTCCATTTGAAACCACTACTGGATATTCTCCTAGCATATAATCACCATCATCTAATCCCCCTGCACTCATACAGTCTGTAATCAAGGCAACATGGTTATGCCCTTTTTGACGAAGTAAAATATCACAAGCAGAAGGATGAACATGGTAGCCATCGCAAATCAACTCCGCATAAGTATTTGGCAACTCATAAACCGCACCTACCATACCAGGTTCTCTATGATTCAGACCACTCATGCCATTATAAGCATGCACCCATACCGTTGCACCTGCTTCCACTGCACGAGTCGCCTCTTCAAAGGTCGCATCAGAATGCCCCAAGGCCACCACTAGCCCTTTGGATTTAGCATAAGCTACAAAATCCTCTACCCCCTCACGCTCTGGGGCAACCGCTATTTTTTTTAACCAGCCTTGACTTGACGCTAGCCAAGTATCCAATTCTTCCTTGCTAGGGTTTCGCATATACTTAGGATTTTGAGCCCCCTTATATTTTTCAGTAAAATAAGGACCTTCAAAATAAAGACCTTGAATACGAGCACCTGTTTCTGTTCCGGCTACTTCAGCTACCATCTGACAAACCTGATTTAAATCCTCAAAGGAAGCTGTTAAACCTGTTGGTAAAAAAGAGGTAACACCTGTTTCTAGCAAGTGCTGACTCATCTGATAAAGGCTATCTGTCTTTAGATCCATCACATCGGCTCCTGCATAGCCATGAACATGGGTATCCACCAACCCAGGTGCAACCTGATAACCGGTATAATCTAAAATCTCCCCATCATCAGGAACCTGACTAAACCAGCTTCCAAATCGACCATCACAAACCTCTAAATACCCTGCTGGCTTGATTTGATAAGGATAATAAAAAGCATCTGCTTTGATATAGTGTTTCATCGAAAACGCCTCCATTCTTTCTTTCATTATACTCTTTCCCCTTTATTTTGTAAACGGTATATACCAATTTGCTTTTAAAAAAAGTTATTGAAATTTTTTTCATTAGAACATATAATAGAAATGATAGCTCTCTTAGCTAAACTCTATAAAAAAAGGAAATATTATGAAATCTTCAAAAAATGAGTTACTCTACCTTATTTTAACTATCTTAGTTTTAATTGGGGGAGTTGGGATTTATGCTCTTTTTGGTCAACAGTCACAAAAAAGTACGGCTTCTGTGCAACAAAGTCAATCAACTAAGGCGACAAGCTCAAGCAGTTCTAAAGAAAGCAATCCTGAATTAGATAATCTGCTAAAAGAATTAGAAAAAGAAGCTACTCCTGACGACATTAAACGTGCTCAAGAAGCCATTGATAAGATGAACGATGGAGAGCTTAAAACTGAGTTCCAAAAACGTTTAGATGCCATCAAAGCAGATTTGGCGCACCAAACAGCAGCCGAAGATGCTGTAACGACACTAGAAGCTGAACAAACACAAGAAAATGTCGATAAAGCTCAAAAAGCGGTTGACAAAGTTAAAAATGCTGATAAGAAAAAAGCACTCCAAGAACGAATTGATGCTGTACAAGAAGCAATTGATGCAACAGCAGCATTAGCAAGTAGCTCCAGCAGCAGTCTTGAAACAAGTGTTTCATCTTCAACTGTCAGTGAAGTAGCCCCTACTACTGCTACTGAAACAGCAACTTATGTTGAACCAACTTATGCTTCAACTTATACGCCAACCTATGCTCCTACAGAGTCAGCTACTACCACAACCGTCACACCTAGCTCAAACACCACAGTAGCTACTGACAACACCGCAACTTCAAGCGCTGACGATACCACAACTACTGTCACCCCTTAACTCAAAAAAATTCCAAAACAAAAATGTTTTGGAATTTTTTTTGATTAAATTTCATACCCCATTAAGATGCCACCATCTTCTGCGTAAAAACTACACAAACCTGAGGTTGGAAGAATACGAACATCAGCCTTTGGAAAATCCGCCTTAATGGCCTTAGAAAATTGTTCAGCCAGCTTATCATTATAAGCATGAGACAGCATCACACGACCTCCTTGATAGCCTGCTTTTAGCATTTCAGTATAACCTGAGCTAATTGATTTTTTCTGACCACGTGCTTTATGAAGAAGTTCTAAAGTTCCTTCAGAACTAGCTTCTCCCACAAGTCGAATATTCAACATTCCCACTACTTTTCCTGCCAGTTTACTCAAGCGACCATTTTTGACCAAATTATCGACTTTTTCTAAAACAAATAATAGTTTTGTTTTTTCTTGATAGGCTGTGATAGCTGTGACCACTTGATCAAAAGATAAACCTTGTGCTATCAATTCCACTAATTTTAAAACCAGTAAATCATTTTCTCCACCAGCTGATAGGGAGTCAATCACATGTACTTCTGTGTCAGGTTTTTCTTCTAATAAGAGATTTTTCGCCAGCTGAGCGGCATTGTGACTGCCTGATAAGGCACCTGTAATGGTGAGAACAATCACACGATCGGCTCCTCTATAAGCAGACAAAAAGGCATCTGGGCTAGGGCAGGCAGAACTGGCTGCAGCTTGAGTAGAATAGAGCTTTTCCATCATAGCTGGAATATCGATCTTCTCATCATCGATATAAACTTCATTGCCGATTTGAAGCGTTAAGGGAACACTTTCAAATCGCACATTTTCTGGTAGATTCTCTAGCTGTTTCAAGTTACAACCTGAATCTACAACAATCTTCCACGTCATAGCAACCTCCTTAGGCTCACTGTTTTTATCGAAATATATTTTGATTATCAAAGTATATCTCTATTATACCATGATTGCACTCTTCCTGCATTAAAAAGATGTGTTAAAGGACATATTTCTCAATAGCTAAACCCACACCTGCTTGATCATGGTCGGCTGTTTCTACTGTTGCAAGAGCTTTAATGGCTGGAGTAGCATTTCCCATCGCCACACTTAAGCCTGCATAAGCTAACATTTCTGCGTCATTTCCAGCATCTCCTAAAGCCATGATTTCTGAAGGTGCAATAGAAAGATGTTCAGCTAATTTTTTTAGACCACTCGCTTTTGTCACACCTTTTGGCATCACTTCAAAAATATATGGCTGGCTACGAACCACGCTAAAACGTTCTGCTAAAGTTGCTTCCTCTTGAGCTTGAAAGGCATCGATTGCTTCGGGGTCACCCATGAACATAGCTTGAAAAACTAGCTTATCTGCCTGCTGGGCTTTTTGACTAGAGATAGATACAGGCTCTGCAAAAACTAAGCTCGCATCATAACGTACAAGCTCTGAAGGCTCCTCATCAACCACTAAAAAGTCTTCCTTTTCCGTCAACACAAGCTGAACCTGTAGATAAGCCTTAACCTTATCTGCCAAAAAAGCAATATCAGAGGCTTCAAGATAAGCATAGTCCACCAAAGACCAATCAGATGTCTGATGAATCGAACACCCGTTATTTAAAATAGCATACTCTTCCTTAGCTGAAAGACCTAGCTTCTCATAAAAAGGGACAACTCCTGATTGGGCACGACCTGTACAGATAACAATCTTAACCCCTTTTTCAGCCGCTGCTTGAATGGCAACTTGATTTTGTTTAGGAATCTCTTTTTTACTATTTAACAGAGTACCATCCATATCAATCGCAATGAGTTTAATCATAACTTTCTCCTTTGGAGTTTTTCTCTAGTGTATCACGAAATCAGCAAAATAAAAAGAGACTACTGTGCTCTAAAAAGTAGTCTCTAGTGAGGCTTATGATTTATGAAGTTGAAATTTGGTTCCCTTTAAGGCTGCCTTTAACAGCAAAGTTGGGGCAAAACCATCAATGGTAGCCTCTGACTTTTCTAAGTCCACTGATACGGACTTAACCCCTACAACCGAACTCAAGCGCTCTGTCACTGTATTGACACATCCTTGACATTTCATTCCACTAATTGTAACTGTTTTTTTCATTTGTTTACCTTTCTCATTTTTAAACGTAGGGCATTTAAGACCACTGATACGGAACTAAAACTCATAGCTAGACCTGCTAACATCGGATTTAAAAGCGGACCACCAAAAAGGTAAAGAACACCCATGGCAACAGGAATCGCTAAAATATTGTAAATAAAAGCCCAAAATAGATTTTCTTTTATCGTTGAAAGGGTTAGCTGACTAATGCGTAAACTTTTGACAAGGCTAGAAAGCTCTTGCTGCATCAAGACCACATCTGCTGACTCGATAGCAATGTCTGCTCCCTGTCCCATGGCAATCCCAATGTCTGCCAAGGCCAGAGCTGGCGCATCATTGATCCCATCTCCTATCATAGCCACTCGATGCCCCTTTGCTTTTAGTTTAGCAATAACATCTGCTTTTTGATCTGGTAAGACCTGACTCATCACTTGATTGATTCCCAATTGTTGAGCAACGGTTTGGGCTGTCTGTTCGTTATCCCCTGTTAACATAATTAACTGATAACCTAAACTTTTAAGTTTAGAGAGAGATTTTGGACTATCTGATTTGATCTGATCTGCCACCGTAATTAAACCAAGTAAGGTCTGATTTTTAGCCACATAGACGAGGCTCTGACCTTGTTGGCTAGCAGTTTGACCATCATTTTCTGCCGCCTCAACCGAGATGCCAGCCTCCAACATCAAGGCCTGATTGCCAATCAAAATCTCTTGTCCTAAAACATTTCCCTTTAAGCCATAGCCTGCCAAAGAGTGAAAAGCTTCCACTTCTGGAAAAGCGTAGCCTTTTTCCACAAACTCATCCACAAGAGCTCGACTAATCGGATGTTGTGATAAGTTTTCCACAGCACTTGCCCAAAAAAGACTATCCTCATCACCATAGTTATAAACAGCTGCGACCTGCGGATGACCTTGAGTTACGGTTCCTGTTTTATCAAAAACGAGAGTATCGACTTGATGTGCCAACTCCAAGCTCTCCCCGTTTTTATACAAGATTCCATTTTCAGCGGCTAATCCTGTTCCCACCATAATAGCTGTTGGCGTGGCAAGTCCCAAAGCACAGGGACAAGCAATCACTAAGACTGCTAAAGCTGTTGTCAAAGCAAATGAAAAGCTTTCTCCCATGATAACAAACCAAAACAAACCTGTCAAAAGAGCAAGAACCATCACAAGAGGAACAAAAATTGCCGACACCTTATCAGCTATTTTAGCAATCGGAGCCTTGGTACCTTGTGCTTCTTCTACCAAATGGATAATCTGTGCCAGCAAGGTTTCAGACCCAACCTTTTGAGCTGTCATCTCAATTAAACCTTGACCATTGATAGAGCCCCCATAAACCAAACTATCTTTTGACTTATCCACAGGAATGGGCTCACCTGTTAACATAGACTCATCAATGGCAGACTGCCCTGTGACAATCACCCCATCCACAGGAATTTTTTCCTCTGGCTTAACCAAGAGACGGTCTCCCACTTCTACGGCCTCAATAGGTAAATCTTGCCACATCTCATCACGAAAGACATGGGCTGTCTTAGCTGAGAGCTGCATGAGCTTTTTAATGGTTTGAGAAGTCTTCCCTTTAGAGAGGGCCTCAAAATATTTTCCCAGAGTAATTAAGGTTAGAATCACCGCAACTGACTCAAAATAAAGCTCATGGACAAAATGGTGATGCCCATTAAAAATATGATAACTGCCATACAAACTATAGATAAAAGCGGCGCTGGTCGCTAAGGCAACTAATGAATCCATATTAGGATGCCCTTTTAGTAAGGCTTTAAAACCTGACACATAAAACTGACGGTTTAAGAACATGACAGGTAAAGTTAAAGCGATATTAGCTAAAGCATATCGCCAACTGGAACTCCCATGAGGAGCTAAGACCTCAAAAATAGGGAGGCCCAGCATCGACCCCATTGTGATATAAAACAAAGGAAGCGTAAACAGACTAGAATAAGCTAAACGCCGTTTTAAAGTCTGTAACTTTTGCTCTTCTCTTTTTTCTGGGCTTTCTAGCGGATCAGCCGTTTTTAAATGATAACCTGCCTCCTCAACAGCTTTAAACAAGGCTTCTTCTTTTATGGAATGCTCTGTCTCCACTGTCAATTTTTCAGTTGCTAAGTTGACCACAGCCTTATCCACAAAATCGAGTTTTTGCACAGCTTTTTCCACATTGGCAACACAAGAGGCACAGGTCATGCCTTCTACAAGATATTCTGCTTTCATTTTAGCCCTCCAAATGTTCTAAACACTGACATTGGCCTTTGATACAGTTACAGGTGACCTCATCTACTGCTGATCCTTTTTTTGCCAATAAAAGCACTTCCATCGCTTTAATATCAGATAAAGTCATGGGAGTTTCTTTGATTAACTGATAAAGAACAGCTTGATGCTTAGTCAAACAGAACCGATCAAAAACTTGCTGAATTTCTTCATGAATGGCTTCTTTTTCAGAGAGATCGGCTTGATAAAAAAAGCGATTCCCAACCTTTCTTGTCTTTAAATGTTCTTTTTCCACCAGACGAGCCAGTAAGGTCTTGATGGTCGAGACAGACCAGCCTTGCTTATCCTGCAAGATGGAGACGATTTCTTTACTGGTCGTTTCCTCTTTCGTCCAAACCACACGCATCACTTCCCACTCTGCTTGCGATATATGTGCCATAGCTTACTCCTCTTTTTAATTGTTTACATTTGTAGATATAGCATAAAATAAATGACGACATTTGTCAACAACTTTTGTTTAAATGAGAATTTCCCTAAAAATTAGAATACCCCTTCAATCCCTCCTCTCCCCTTGAGAGAGTAAGGAGGGCAATGAGTTTAATGTATAATATGTGAGTATTATACATTAAACTCTCTTGAAAAGAGAGAGAGTTTAAAAAATTTTTTGGAGGTTATGTATGGTATATGAACATTTGAGTCTTCCTTTTCTAAAAATTTATCTAGAAAAAACTAAGGCATTTGATGTAACTGGGGAATCTTTCCAACCAACTGGAAAGATTGTTGACCGCATTCTACTAAAGACTGGAGATGTTATCAATCGTTACAATAACGAAACGCTCCAGCTACAAGGAAACTCTCAGGATTTAAAAGATTGTCTCAATCATCTTGATCAAGAATTAAAAAAATTTAAGGAGAACCCTCCAAAAATTTTTATTGCCTATGCTTTTAAAAACAGAGAGAATAAGGATAGGGTTCAAAAACTTTTAAAAAATTGGGGATTTGACGTACTGGTTATGGAGGATCATCCTGAAAATGGACTTCATCTTACTGAAAAATTAGAAGCTACTATTTATAATGCCGAGTACGGTATTGTACTTTTTAGCAAAGATGAGAAATTAGCAGAGAATGGTAAATTCATCCCTAGATCCAATGTGATGATTGAGTTAGGCATGTTAATGGCGACTCTAAAAGAACAAGAAAAACGTTTTTCTATCCTCAACTATGCTCCAGAAGATATCTTAATTCCTAGTGATATTCTTGGGTTAACCTACACCCTAGTTGAAGGGTTAGACGACCATACCTTTGAGGATGAGCTAATGAACGAGGTCTATCACCTCTACGAAAAGTGCCTAGATATCTAACGTCATCCCTTAAACGATAAGAAAGGAACAGCTACTGACAATGAAAAAGAATCTTATTAAATCACTAACCCTCTCAACTGCGACACTTGCAGCTTTTAGTTTGGCAAATACGGTCTTGGCAGATGAAACAACTACCGCCAGCACCCCTGAACAAGCCAGCCAAGTCAATACGACCAGCTCACAAGAGCTTGAAAAACAGGTGGCTCAAGCTAAAACCACAGCTACTACAGCTAAAAGTAATCTTGAGCAATCTCAACAAGTGCTAGCACAAGAAGAAAAAGCACTTGCTGAGGCACAAGCACAGGCAACATCAGCTCAAACTGATGCAGATACTGCTGCAGACAATCTTGCTAAAGCTAGTGAGACAGCTAAACAAGCCACAGATGAAAACATCGCTTCTGCACAAAAAGACATCGACACAGCAAGCACAACGGTTGCTCAAGCGACTAGCCAAGTTGATGCGACAGAAAAGGCGCAAAAGCAAGCACAAGATGCTTATACACAACAAGCTAACCAAGTGGCTAATGCCCAGTCTAACCTAGATGCCAAAACAGCAACTTATCAAGCCACTCAAGAAACTATCAACAACACCCAAGAGCAAGAAGATCAAGCAAAAGCGCAACTCCAGAAAGACCTCAGCACTAGTCAAACAGAAGTGACGACTCTTGAAAACAAGATCTCAACCAACTCTAGTCAACTAGACAGCGCAAAAACAGTGCTTGATGCCCTAAAAAACAGTGCTAATGTCGATGAGCTAGCGCAAGCCCATCTAGATAAAGTTGGGGAAGTCATGACAGCTGAAAAGGAGCTAAAAAGCGCTCAAGCACAGCATGACAAACTCCAAAAACGCTCAGAAAAACTGCTAAATGCTCAAGCAGCAGTTACCCTCACTACCCAAACCCCTACTGTTGTAGAGGAGAAACATAAACATCCAGAGATGTCAGCTACCATCTACTCTGGTGAACGGACAGAGACCATCTACCTAACCGCAGAGCAAGCCAAAGAGTATGCTGAAAAAGGCACAGTCACTTATGTCCCAAATAGCACCAAGATTACCGAATACTTTGTTGCCTACCTCAACGAGCTTAAACGCCTCAATGGTATGACCGATACCGTCGATGCAAGTAGTTCAGACCTCATCGCTTACGCGGCTGCCCGAGCAGAAGAAAATGCCGCTAGAGGACTACTAACCCATCAGACCGATTTAAATCTTTCTGATTTTAATTTAAGACAAGCTTACGACGTATCAAGCTACGACCCTAACAAACTTGCTCATTGGTTAGAAAATGCTGCAGGAGGCTATGGCAACTTATCCTATGACTCCGACTCATATCTAGATGTCAATTACACTTACTTATCTGACCAAGCTGTCGCTTACAACCTACTGTTGGGGTGGTTTACAGATTATAATAATATCGGTCGTACTGAAACAAGTAGTGAAAAATCGAACTATGGTCACCGTATTACTGAACTTATGGCAGCAGGTCCTATCGGTATCGGTCTCTCAGCTGATGGTAGTCAGGCAACATTACAAACTAGTCGTACATTTGACTCCATTGGTACAGATACTTCTAACTTTGAACCTGACTTTATCACTAACGACAAGGGGGAAACCGTCATGGTTAGACAAGGCACAGAGACGCCTGTCGTCTTTTTACCAGCTGTAACCTTTAACTTTGTCTATGATAAAGCCGTCCTCGGTCAAGAAACAACAGAAGCTGTTGATGCCATTTTAAAATCAGCATTAAACGAAAGTCAAGCAAATATCACAAGTAAACAGACAGTACTAAGTGAAGTGAGCGATGCTGCGGACAAAGCTCGTGCCGCCTACGTCTTTGCCCTTAAAAACCAAGCTAACCTAGCAGAAAAAACAGCTGAAAAAGAAGCAGAGATTAGTAGCCTTGAAACTAACCTAAAAACGGCACAAACTGATCTCAGCACTGCCAAGGCTAAGCTAGCTCAAACCCAAGAAAAACTCACTCAACTCGCACAAAACAGCCAGTTGGATAACTTAAAAGAACAACTAGCTAGCCAAGAAAAAGCTGTCCAAGAAGCGCAGGCAAACCTTGATACGCAAAAAGCAGAGCTTAACCAACGCCAAACAGCACTCACACAAGCAACAAACCTTACAGAAACAGCTAAACAAGACCTAGCAAACGCCCAAGTGCAGCTTGAAACCGCTAAAACAAACTATCAAGCACTAATCACAGCACAAGAAAACCTGGCTAGCGCACAAAAAGCTGACCAAGAAGCCAAAGACAAGCTCACTCAAGCAAAAACCGAGCTAGAAGCAGCTAAGAGCAAGCTCACTCAACTTCAAAAAGAAGTTGATGAAGCACAACTTGCCTATGATACAGCTAAAGCAAACTACGACAAGCTCCTTGCTGACTACAAAGTAGCCAAAGACTTAGAAGACAAGGCAAAAGATAACACTATCTCAACTCTCCCAGACGGCACTATCATCGCTGTGCCAAAAGATAGCCCTAGCACGGACAAACCAAGTCTTGACATCGACAAAATCAAAGACACTACTAAACCTAGCGAGACAGAAAAAACTGAACCAACAAAACCTACGGTAGATAACAGACCTACAGTAGATAATAAACCTACAGTAGATAACAAACCTACAGTAGATAACAAACCTACGGTAGATAATAAACCAGAACTTGATGAGCCTAAAGGCAGTGAACAAGCTAAACCTAACAAGCCAGAAAACACTGAAAAAACTGACTCTCCTCAAGTTATCAAACCAGCTAAACCACAAGCACCTACAGCTAAGCAAATCCAAACAGCCCACAAGGCAAGTGTGACACAACAAGAAAGCCAAAAAGTTCTTGAGCGCCGTGGCACATCTGCTCACTACACCCCACAACTACCAACCACAGGGGAAAACCATTCTATGACATATGTCCTCACAGGACTAGCCCTTATCGGATCAGGACTAGTATTCTGGAAACGTAAAGAAAACTAAAGATCAATAAAACCTGATAAGCTAGCTTATCAGGTTTTATGACAATATTGCTGCATTCAGTAGAGAAACCCAAAAATGACCTCAATTTTGAGGTCATTTTTCTTAATCACGTTTTTCTAAGTCACGCAACATTTGGTCAATCTTATTGCCGTAAGCAATAGATTCGTCTTTTTCAAATGT
The DNA here is from genome assembly GCF_053203725.1 of Streptococcus porcorum. NCBI lineage: Bacteria > Bacillati > Bacillota > Bacilli > Lactobacillales > Streptococcaceae > Streptococcus > Streptococcus porcorum. The sequence goes on from NZ_JBRUDG010000027.1 coordinate 17,036, forward strand.
CAGGTCAGGAATTTTATAAAGTGTGAGGTTTTTCCCAAGCTCGCGCTTGATCGTTCCTTTAGCTTTTTCTAAACCAATTTGTGCTTTTTGATTATCAGAAGCCAAATCACTCATAATGGTATAATACACCTTAGCCATTGAGAGATCTCCCAACATCTGCACATCCGTGATGGTCACACCAGCTACGCGTGGATCACGAACTTTCTTTTGAAGGATCTCATTGACTTCACGTTTGATTTCCATCCCTACACGGTCTGTACGAAATGAATTTGCCATATCTTTATCCTTTCTCTTTTGTTAATCGAAGAGACCAGGAGAGGCTCCCAGTCTCTTTTTTATCTTGCTTAACGCTTGATTTCTTCCATGATGTAAGCTTCAATGACGTCGTCCACTTTAAGGTCATTATAGTTTTCAACCATAAGACCACCTTCACGACCATTGGTAACTTCTTTAACATCATCTTTATAGTGTTTCAGACTGGCTAAAGCACCATCAAAGACAACCACACCGTCACGGATTACACGAACTTTAGAGTCACGAGTGACTTTACCATTGATAACCATAAATCCACCAATAGTACCAACTTTAGATACTTTGAAGGTTTCACGGATAAGGGCTTCCCCGATGACTTTTTCTTGATACTCAGGATCAAGCATTCCTTTCATCGCATCCTCTACTTCTTCAATCACTTTGTAGATAATGCTGTGTGAACGGATTTCTACTTCATCTGCTTCTGCTTGTTGACGTGCTTGTGGAGTAGGACGAACGTTAAAGCCAATGATAACGGCATTACTTGCTTCAGCAAGAGTGACGTCAGACTCATTGATTGCTCCTACTGCTGAGTGAACAACATTAACACGAACACCTTCAACATCAATCTTAAGAAGAGAAGCAGCAAGGGCTTCTACCGAACCTTGAACATCTGCCTTGATGATAACGTTAACAGATTTCACCTCACCTGCTTTAAGCGTATCAAAGAGGTTTTCTAAGCTAACACGTTGCGTGTTTTGACGTTGTTTGAGAAGGGCACGTTTGGCACGCTCTTCACCCGCTGCACGCGCAGCTTTTTCATCTTCATAAACCGCAAAATGATCGCCTGCCATTGGAGCTTCATTAAGACCTGTAATGGAAACAGGTGTAGATGGTGCAGCTGTTTTAACACGACGGCCAAGGTCATTGGTCATGGCACGAACACGTCCAAAGGTATTTCCAACAACAATTGGGTCTTGAACATTAAGCGTTCCTTGTTGAACAAGGAGAGTAGCCACGGCACCTTTTCCTTTATCAAGACGAGCCTCGATAACCGTACCGATGGCACGAACTGTAGGATCAGCTTTAAGCTCTTCCATTTCAGCCACCAAAAGAACAGTGTCTAGTAATTCTTCAATGTTTTGACCAAACTTAGCAGAAATCTCAACAAACTCAGAATCACCACCCCAGGCTGTTGACATAATACCATGTTCTGCCAACTCACCAATCACACGTTCTGGGTTAGCACCTGGCTTATCAATTTTGTTAATCGCAACAATGATTGGAACACCAGCTGCTTTAGAGTGGTTGATGGCCTCAATTGTCTGTGGCATCACTCCATCATCTGCAGCAACAATCAAGATGGTAATATCCGTTACAGAAGCACCGCGGGCACGCATTGAAGTAAAGGCGGCGTGACCAGGTGTATCAAGGAAAGTAATCATCTTACCATTTTCTTCAATCTGGTAAGCTCCGATATGCTGTGTGATTCCACCAGCTTCGCCTGTTGCCACACGTGAATTACGAAGGGTATCCAAAAGAGTGGTTTTACCATGGTCAACGTGTCCCATAATGGTAACGACTGGAGCACGCTCTACCATGTTTTCTGGATTGAGGTAATCCTCATCCACAAAGAAACGCTCGATATCAGCATTGTCCACTTCAACTTTAGCCTTAGCTTCAATCCCATAATCCACCATCAAGAGTTCAATGGTATCTCCATCAAGAGATTGGTTTTGAGTTGCCATAACGCCCATCATAAAGAGCTTTTTAACAATCTCTGCTGGCTCGCGTTTGATACGTTTTGCAATTTCAGCAACCGTCATGCCTTCAGTATATTCAAACTCTTTTGGCAATTCGTGGAATTTGCGCTCCGTTACTGGTTTTGGAGCTTGGTTGCTATTACGGTTATTCTTACCTTTTTTGTTCTTATTCCAGTTACTATTTCTTTGATTTCTCACTTGGTTTTGACTATTCCAATTTTTCTTATTTTTGCTTGATTTTGGTCCATCTTCATTTTCATGACTAAAGTCACGTGATTTTTCTGGACGCACCTGTTTTTTACGACGATTATCTGTGACCTGTACTGGTTTTTCTACCACTACTGGTGCTGGTTTTACAGCTACCTTTTTAGCCTCAGCCGCTTTTTGAGCAGCTTCGCGTTCGCGTTTTTCTTTTTCTTGACGCGCTTGCTCTGCTTTTTGAGCTTCTAAACGTTTAGCTTCTTGCTCTTTACGGAAGCGCTCCTCACTTTGACGTGAGTACTCCGCATTTTGCTCTGCTTTTAAGGCTGCTGCACGAGCCTTAAAGTCAATCTTAGTTTTGACTTCTTGTGATTTAGGTGGCTGTTTAGCAGGTTGAGGTTTTGCTGTTGCTTGAAGTGATTCAGAGCCTTTACGATGATCGTAACGTTTTTTATTGCGGTCTCTATCTTTATTAAATTGACCTTTTTGTTGTTTTTGACGCTCTGCTTGCGCTTTTGCTTTAGCTTCACGCTCTGCTTTAAAATTCCTGCTTTTTGGTTTAGCAGAAACTGTCGTCTCAGATGGTGAGGCTACAGCTTTTTCCTCTTTTTTCACCTCTACTTGAGGAATTGGTTGTTTTTCTACCACAGTGCTTGACTCAGCCTGTTTCGCTGAAAAGCTTTCCACTAAACGTTTAGCTTGATCAGCTTCCAGACCAGAAGCATGACTTTTAACTTCAAAGCCTAAACTCTGTGCTTTTTCAACAACTTCTTTACTTGTTTTGCCAAGTTCTTTGGCAATTTCATATAATCTTTTCTTAGACAAATCTTGTCCTCCTATTTCCGTTATGCCATAAGAGTCCTCATTTTCTTTGAAAATCCAGCATCACTAATAGCGATCGTCTTACGACTCTTACCAATGGCAATGCTTAAATCAAGTGCAGTAAACACTTGAGAGACTTCTATTTCATAGTAGTGGCATTTATCTGTGATCTTTTTTGTCAAATTTGGTCCCGCATCTGAAGCCAGAAATACCAATTTTGCCTGACCCGTTTGAATGGCTTTCACCACCAGTTCTTCGCCAGAAATGACCTTTCCTGCCCTCTGAGCCAAACCTAAAAGATTTGACAATTGTTGTGAATTATTCAAGACCTAACTCTCTTCTTTTTACTTTATGATCTACATAAGCAATCAACTCATCATAAAAGCTCTCAGGAACTTCTACTGAAAAACTGCGGTTGAAAACTTGTTTTTTCTTAGCTAAAAGAGCTTCTTCATTGTCCAACTTGATATAAGCACCACGCCCATTTTTTTTACCCGTCGGATCAATAAAAATTTCACCTTCTTTAGTTTTTACAATACGAAGGAGATCACGTTTATCAATAATCTCACCAGATACAACAGATTTTCTTAAAGGTATTTTTCTTGTTTTTGCCATAAAACACCTCTCTTTATCTTAATCTTCAGAGCTTGTTTCGCTAACTTCTGTTAAAACTTCCTCTGTAGCTGGCTCTTCTAAAGCTGCGACTTCTAGTGCTTCATATTCACTAGCTGATTTAATATCAATTCTAAATCCTGTCAAGTGAGCAGCTAAGCGCACGTTTTGACCACGACGTCCGATGGCTAATGACAGCTTATTATCAGGTACGACAACTGTGGCACGCTTGCTATTTTCATCATCAAAGATGACTTGATCCACTTCAGCAGGAGCAATCGCATTGTAGATAAACTCAGCTGGATCAGCTACCCATTGGATGACATCAATATTTTCCTCAACAGGCACCAAGAGTCCTGTCTTTTGATCCAAACGTTTTGGATGGAAACGACTAATAACTTTTTTGATATTTGAACCTTGTTTCCCGACAATCGTTCCGATTGCATCTACATTAGGGTTGTGGCTGACAACCGCAACTTTTGTACGATCTCCTGCTTCACGCGCCACACTTTTAATCTCAACTGTCCCATCAAAGACTTCAGGAATTTCTTGTTCCATGATACGTTTGATAAATTCTGGATGGCTACGGCTAACAAAAACGTTAACACCCTTAGGATTGTTTTCTACTTTATACACATAAACATCGATGCGATCATGAGATTTGAATGTCTCACCTGGAATTTGATCTTGGCGTGAAAGCTGCGCTTCAATGCTGCCGAGATTGACATAGATGAAACGATCATCAAAACGCTCCACTGTTCCAGACATGATTTCACTTTCATGTTGTTTATACTCATTGAAAGTAATCTCACGCGTTTGACGACGCATTTTTTCCATGATAGTTTGTTTGGCAGACTGAGCAGCCACACGACCAAATTCTTTTGGAGACTCTTCAAAACGGATGCGATCACCTAGTTCATAAACACTGTTGATGGCAAGTGCATCTTTTAAGCTAATTTCAAGTCGGCTATCAAAAACTTCCTCAACAACCTCACGGACTGTATATACTTGAAAATCACCAGTCTTTTCATCAAAAGTGATGTCTGCACTTTCTGATTGACCATAACGACGTTTATAAGCTGATCTCAATGATTCTTTAACGGCATCAATGATGTCGTCTTTTTTAATGCCTTTATCTTCTTCCAAAATACGGAAGGCTTCTAACATTTCTTTGCTCATAGTTTTATACCCGACTTCATGCTGACGGGTCATTCCTTTCTTAAAGTTTAACCGCAAGACGAGCTTTTGCAACCGTCTTATAGGGAATCTCAACAGTTTTTTTACGCGTTTTATCCATATAATCCATCGTCAAGGTTTCACCATCAAAGGCAACTAAGTCCCCTTCAAAAATCTTGACTTTATCAATTGCCTTATAGAGACTCACATTGATATATTGACCAATCGCAGCCTCTAGGCTTTCTTTTGTTTTAAGCGGACGCTCCAAACCAGGGCTAGAAATCTCTAGGAAATACTGCTCTGGAAATGGATCAGGCTTGATAGTATCTAACAAGGGACTGATAATCTCTGTTAAATCTGCTGTATCTTCAACCGTAATCCCTTCTGGCTTGTCAACCAAGATGCTGAGAATATAGTCTCCTCTCATCTTTTCATACTCGACATCAACCAACTCAAAGGGCTCAACAATAGCAGGTGCAACAATTTCTGTTACAATGTCAACAATTGTAGCGATGACATCTCCCTCCTTTTCTTACTTTTTGAACACAGATAGAGGCGAAGTTCTTACTCCGCCCCTTTCTCATATGATTTTTATATATTATATCAAAATATCCCAAAATTGCAAGTAAAAAGATTAATAAGGACGTAGAGCTGTTTTTAATGCCCTACTTCCCTTCTTTGGTTTGTACTTTCTCTAAAGCAGTAGCAATATTATCAACATAATAACCTGATGCGAGCGCTAGCATCTCATAATCTTCAAACCCAACTTCGTGATCAAAGTGCACCTTGTCTGTTCCTTCCCAAATTTCAGGGTGCTCTTTAGCAACCTTAGACCAATCTGCCACAGTGATATACGAATATTTTTTTGCTAACTGTAATTCATATTCTTTTAATTGATTAACCGTAGCTGTCGGCTCATCCACATAATTTCCATTATAAGGCGTGACTAAAACCAAGCGTGTCCCACTAGGTAACTGGGCTAACAAATCATCTAAGACTTCCTTGAAATTTGTGATTTCATTCACGCCAACAGCTAAGACCAAATTCTTTGGTAAACTACCATTAGCAATATAATTTTTCACAATTTCTACCGCATCTGCTAAATTACGGTTAGACTGGCTATCAATGATAGCCGTTGGAAATTTGGCAGTCAGAGCATCTCCAGCATGAACAGCCACTGAGTCACCAACAATCAAGGTACTATCTAAAACTGTGTTTTCCCCTCCTGTTTTAAAGGGAGCAAGGGCATCTTTAATGGTTTGGATAAACAAATCTGACCCTTTAAGACTGGTTTCTGCGGTATGAGAAAAGTGCATCCCATCTGAACCCTCCCAAATTTCAGGATGATCAATAGCTGTTTGATACCAGTCTGCAATGCTCACACGGTCATACTGGCCAACAAGGCTCCGCTCAAACTCTACCGTTGCCTTTGTTTCCTCTGGATACTCATCACGGCTATAAGGGGTTACCAATACTAAGTGCTTGTCTTTTGGAAGCACATTGACAAATTGCATCACATCATTTTCATAGTCATAAACAGAATTTGCCCCCACTGCTAAAACGACAAAATCAGGCAAAGTCCCATTATCAATATGGTTTTGATAGATCTCATAAGCCATATCAAAACTACGACTCACCTGAGTATCAATAATGGCATTCCCCAAAGCGCCAGGCATGGTTTCAAAGGCATCTAAGGCAACTGAATCGCCAATCACCATGACATTGTCATAGTTTTCTGCCACTACTGTAGAACTTGACTGTCCTGAAACCTCTACCAAGCGCCGTGTCGTTGCTAAACTAGTTGCTGATTGGCGTAAGCCTTTCTCTAACATCCCAGACTCAAAATGTCCTAATTTTGGAGCCTTTTGAGCAATAGTGATCGTTGTGATGGTTGATAATAAAGCAACCGTGACCATCAATAACATCAAGGTCTGATTTAACCATTTCGGATTTTGTTTCAGAAAATCTGGTTTTTTCCCCATCAACAAAGGTTCGATGACATAAAAGGAAATCGCAGCCAAAAGACTGGAAAAAATGAGTGTGACCAACACCGCTATTTCATGCGACATCAGCTCTTTGGTAATTTGATAAATTGGCCAATGAAAGAGGTAAATACCATAGGAAATTGCAGCTAAAATAGTTGCCCAGACCGGCTCTGATGTCTTCGGTAACTTATCATTTAAAACTCTAGTGCATACAATAAACAGAGTCGCCAACAAGCTAGCAGCTAAAAAGCCAACACTATATGTAATAGGATTGGTGAAACTGAGAAAAAGCGCTAAACTCACTAACCCCATAAGACTAAGACCTAGTCCGATGACAATTGTCTTTATTGGTAAAATTTGAGCTAGTTTTTGATAATAGACACTTTTTTCACGAATCCCAACAACAGTCGCCAGAAAGCTTCCTAAAAATAGCGGATAAGCATGACTAAAGCTAGAATAATAAAGCACAGATTGCTCTACCCCAGTCTGCTGACCAAAAACCATCAGCGCCCAGCTAGCTAAACCTAACAGAATGGATAAAAAAGCCACAACTTTTTTAAATCTTTTTTTAACCCACTTGAGCTGACCAAGTAAAACCAAGGCGATAGCCCATAAAATATAGTAATGCACCTCCACAGCCAAACTCCACGTATGCAACAGCAAATGGGGAGCAAACTGCGCCTCATAATGGCTTCCTAAACGTATTTCATAAAAATTAGTGACAAATCCAAGCGCAGCTAAGATTTGGTTTCCAATAGAAGCTCTAAAGTCATCACGAAGGGCTAAGGTCAACGGGACACACATTAAAATCATAAAGATCAAAGGAGGAACAATCCTGTAAAAACGCCGTCTAAAATAGCCAAGTAAGTCAATCTTTCCCTTTTTTTGAAACTCATCAATCAACAAAGCTGTTATGAGGTAGCCTGAAAAGGTAAAGAAAATATCAACGCCTATAAAACCTCCAGGTAAAAAATCTTTATAAAAATGGTAAACCAAGACAAAAACTAAACCGATGATACGGACAAAAGAAAACCACTGTATTCTCATTTTTGATACATCCCTTGCTTAAACTTTCCTTCAAAAACACGCCCATCCTCAAGGGTTAACTTTCCTTGACCATGAGCTTGCCCTTTTTTAAAATCACCTTGATACGACCAACCTGCTGCTGAGGTAAAGGTTCCTTTTCCATCAAAACTACCATGGCTAAAATTCCCTTCATACCGATCTCCTGTATCGTAAACCAGACTACCTTGACCGTTTAGCCGATCATCTTGGACATAACCTGTGTAGTGAATTTTACCTTGATCTAAGGTTAGGCTTGTTTTTTTAGGTGTCTGTCCTAAACTAAAAATAGCTGCACCTAATATCCCAAAAATACACCCTAACTCCAATAAACTTTTCAAAAATCTCTGTTTCATTTCCTTCCTTTTTCTAGTAAAAAAAGCTAGTGATGAGCTAGCTTTTTTTTCATATTGTTATCCTTACTAGTCGTCAGCTTTTATACTAGTAATTTCACTAAAGGAGAGGAGGGGATTCGAACCCCCGAGCCCCGTTAAGGACTACACGCTTTCCAAGCGTGCGCACTCGGCCACTATGCGACCTCTCCATCAATAATAAGAACAAAATTTGCCCCTATTATATCTCATTTTGATAATATTAGCAAGCTAATTTTAAAATTGAGCTTCCACACGTGTAGCGTTACAATAGATGTGAGACTTCTAGAAGTCAAAAAAGAAGATTCCCTGATATGATAAGAGTACCACCACTCATCAAAAAAGGAATCTTCTCATGACTAGTATATCACAAAATCTTCGCTA
>NZ_JBRUDG010000028.1:0-24852 GCF_053203725.1 Streptococcus porcorum
CTGTAGTTTGAACTCGGGTGGATATTTGGTGAACTTACTTCCTTTTTTAGCCATGAGAAAAGAACCTCCTTATAAGAACAGTATATAACTTTTTTATACTGTCCATTATAAGCGGTTCTTTTCAGATTCAAACTCTTTTATTTTTTTATTTGATCAAGCTTTCCTAGACCTAGCAAAGACTCTTTTATCACTCTGATTAATTGATCTCGATCAAGAATCCACTGAGCTCTATCATCTTTTTCATAGGTACGATTGGATAAAAAAATGACTGCTTGTTGAGCCTTAGGATGAAACATGATAAATGTCCCTGTGTAACCCGTATGTAAAAGCCACTCATCTTGCAAATCCCAAGCTATCCCTCTTGTTTTAAGATCATTAGAGTACGATTGAGACCAATCTATCGAAAAATCATGGTTTAAATAGTAATTTAGAAATGTTTCTAAATCTTTTAACGTCGAAAATAAACCTGCACTTCCTGTATGATTCCCTAAAACTTGCGCCTTAGGATCATGCACTTGACCTGCGGTCTGATGTTTAGTGGTGGGAACAGCATCCCAAACAGGTCCAAATGAAGTCTGTAACATTCCAAGAGGACCAAAAATATGATCATCAAAAATCTGATCCAAGTCCTTTTGAAACAGCTCCTCTAGCATAAATCCCAGTAAAATGAAGTTAACATCAGTGTAATGAAATGACCTATCTTTTTTCAACTTCAGATGGTTCATGGCTTCCTTTAACCCCTTAAAATCCAGATGATCACGATTAGGGATATAAGGATCCAAACCACTGGTATGAGTTAAAAGCTGACGCAGAGTGACTTTGTCTTCTTGAAAATCAGGGTAATAACATCTCAGAGTATCATCTAAATAGATTTTTCCCATCTGCAATAACTGTAAACAGATAGTCCCCACACCGATAACCTTACTCACACTGGCCAAATCATAGCTAAGATTGGCTTTCGTTGGCTTACCTGGCTCACTTTCTCCAAAATAAAATTCTTGCCATTTTCCATTATTAAAAAGGGCTAGACTAGCCCCTAAATAAATACGATCTTGAATCTGTTCTTGAATTTTTTCTTTTATTTTATCCATATTATTTTACAAACCAAAGTTCGATACGACTGAGATCTGAAATCACAAGAATTTTTTCAGCACGATCCAGATACACTTCTAGACCTTTATCTTCAAAATAAGTCTTAAGCTGCGATAAGTCTGTATCAGGATTAACTTTAAATTCCAAGACTTCCAAATCCCAAGTGACATTTGGCTCAACTTGGAGGTCACATCCTTCTTCTACCACAAAGGACAAATTTAAGGGAAGGGCATCCCCAAATAAATCTTGATAAAAGTCTTGAGCATCTTTAGAGGGAACTCGTAATACTATCTCTTGAATCACAAAATCACTCAAACCCCAATCCTCAGTATGAGATTGAAAATCAGCTGTTTCAATCTCTACCAATGTGGACAAGTCATCCTCAGCATGCAGCAAAAAACGATCCTGCTCTGGAGAGGTGGCTTCAAAAGCAAAACCATTTTCTCCCCTATACAGCTTGTCATAGTCCACTCCTTTGGCTAGGAGGTTTTCAATATCTGCTGCTTGATGGCATTTCACTACTATCTGCTTCAATTTTTTCTTTCCATCACGAACACGGCGAGTTCGCATAGATGGTGATTCTTCAATAATAAATTTAATCGTCTGATCCTCTTTACTAGAAAAAAGAGCCAAACCATTTTCTTCAGAATGTAAGTTAAAACCTAGGGTCTCACGATAAAAAGCACTGTTTTTATCCTTATTATTCACTCGAATAAAAGGCAGGCTAAATACCATATTCTTAAATAATGTCATAATTCCTCCAACCCTATTATTTTAAAAAAATTTTTTTATTTTGACAAATAATTATATGGAAATTAGTCAGAATTTTTCATTATCTAACTAAGATCAACTATCTCACATTTATAAAAAAACCACATCCTAATAGGATGTGGTTTCACGAACGATTAGTTCATATAAAGATATTTAAATAGAGCTACAGCAAGGATTGATGCCAAGATTGGAGCAACAACTGGTACCCATGCATACCACCATTTTGAATCACCTTTAGCTTGACCAAGAACTGTTTTTGGTAAGAAGTGGTGAGCAAGACGAGGACCAAGGTCACGTGCTGGGTTAAGCGCTGGACCAGTAGGACCACCTAATGCCGCAACAAGAGCCATAACAAGGAAACCAATTGCAATGTGAGCTGAGGCAAGTGAACCTGTTACAAATGGAGCCACTTGAGTTTCAGCAGTTGTTTGATCATAACCATTTGCAATAAGGCGACCAACTAGCTCTGCACCAAAGAAGTTTTTCGTAAGAGCAAGTGCGCCAAAGAATAGAACGAATGAACCTGCAAACTCGTTGAGGAAACCATTAATCCATGATTCTTTGTGGCTTTCTTTAGTACCATCATCAAGAGCTGAGATAGTAGAGAATGAGCCTAAGATATGATTTGAATTTTCAGTTTTTAAGAAGTAAGGTTTGTAAACTGTTACCACCACTAATTGACCAAAAATCGCCCCCAATACTTGAGCTACAATATATGGTGCAACGTGTTCCCAAGGGAAGAGTCCTGAAACTGCCAAACCAAGTGTGAAGGCAGGGTTGATGTGGTTACCTGAAACGTTACCAAACATCATAGCTGGCATCATTACTGCCAAACCATAGCCGATTGCAATAACAACCCAACCACTGTTATTTCCTTTTGTCCCTTTAAGGTCTACGTTAGCAACTGAACCATTACCAATAATCAGCAAGAGTGCCGTTGCAATAAACTCAGTAATGTACTTTAAAGTCCATGTGATATCCATGTTGTGTCTGAATTCCTTTCAAAATTGTAAATATTTTTAGACATCTAACATTCTATCAAGTATAATGGATAAAGTAAAGCACTTCTTAAAATAAAAACGCTTACTTGTGAGGTTTCCCTATGAAATTTAACCAATATAGTTATATTCCAACAACGATGGAAAAGGCACTTAGCGAATTAACGCATCTTGGCTTTCCACTTTCTTTAGCTCTCACACCTAAAGACAATTTAACAGGCTTTCTAAAACGTCTTTTTTTTAATTACCCTGAAAGTGACGAGGTTTTAAAAGATTGGATTGCGGATGAACAGACAGACTTACTTGATTTTTTACAGTCTGATCAAGCTCTCAGTCCTGAAATCTTTTACACTATTGCCTTACAGGCACTTGAGTTTGTTCCTAATTTTGATTTTAGTGATGCAGGACGTTTTGTTCAGGATTGTCAATTTCCTATCCTATATGATGAAGCTAACCTCATTTTAAATCTCTATCAATTATTAACTTGCCGAACAAAGTCAGGTAATAGCCTAATCGATAAACTTGTCAGCACAGGCTTGATACAGGCAGATAATACCTACCATTTTTTTAATGGAAAAAGTCTAGCCACTTTTGATACCTCCCATCTTATTCGGGAAGTTGTCTATGTCGAAACACCCCTTGATACGCAAAATAAAGGACAGTACGATCTTGTACGAGTCCGTATTATTCGGCCGAGAACATCCCATCAATTACCAGTCATCATGACCCAAAGTCCTTACAATGAAGGCATCAATGATAAAGCGTCCGATGATAAACTTTATCAAATGGAGGGTGAACTCTCTGTCAAACCTCCACATACAATCTCTGTTGAAAATAAGGAACTAACCTTTGCAAAAATTCCTAAAACACCTGTTCCAGAAGCAGAGCAACTCGAAACATTTAGTCATATCCGCAGTTACACCTTAAATGATTATATGCTAGCTAGAGGATTTGCTTCTATCTACGTTTCTGGAATTGGAACTTTAGGTTCTGATGGGTTTATGACATCTGGAGATTACCAACAAGTTGCAAGTTATCAAGCAGTTATCGATTGGTTAAACGGCAGAGCAAATGCTTATAGCAGCCGTAAACGTGATCAAAAGGTCACCGCTCACTGGGCTTCTGGCTTGGTGGCTACTAGCGGAATTTCTTATCTAGGAACCTTATCCACAGGACTGGCTACTACTGGTGTTGAGGGCTTAAAAGTCATTATTGCAGAAGCTGGAATTAGCTCTTGGTATGACTACTATCGTGAAAATGGTTTGGTGTGTAGCCCTGGAGGCTATCCTGGTGAGGATCTAGATGTCCTTACAGAACTGACCTACTCTCGTAATCTACTTGCTGGAGATTACCTTAAAAACAACGCCCTTTATCAAACACAACTAGATCAACAGTCCCAGTCTCTTGATAGGCTATCTGGCGATTATAATCAATTTTGGCATGATCGTAACTATCTCATCCATGCCAACAACGTTAACTGCGAGGTCATTTACACCCATGGTTTGCAAGATTGGAATGTTAAACCGGGACAGGTCTATCATATCTTGCAGGCACTTCCTGATACTGTTAAAAAACATGTCTTTTTGCATCAAGGGGCCCATGTTTATATGAACAATTGGCAGTCCATTGATTTTAGAGAAACCATAAATGCACTTTTGTGTGATCGCATCCTAGATATCGGGACACATTTTAAATTGCCTACTGTTATTTGGCAAGACAATAACCTTGAACAAACATGGCGAAACTTAGAAACATTTGGAAGCTCCCATAACAAGCGTCTTAGTCTTGGACAAGAAGAAAAAACCATCCCTAATGCCTATACTCAAGATGATTTTGAACGTTATGGTAAAAACTTTCATCACTTTAAAGCTGATCTGTTTAGCCAAAAAACTAAGGCAGTGACGATCGATTTCCCTATCAAACAGGATTTATGGATCAATGGTCCAATCAAACTAAACCTTCGCCTAAAATCCTCTACCAATAAAGGCATCCTCTCTGCCCAGATACTAGATCATACCACCAAAAAAGGTTTTGGAGACAATCCTCGCCCTCTATTTGCTCAAAGCCTAGATAATGGTGTCAACTTTTCACGTGAAAACCTAGTGGAACTTCCCTTTGCAACGCAAGATAAGCGCGTGGTCACAAAAGGATTTTTAAACTTGCAAAATCGCACTCATTTGCTAAAAGTAGAGCCTGTTGTTCCAAATGAATGGATGTCCATTGAACTTTCTTTACAACCTACTATTTATCAATTTTTAGCTGGTGATACCTTGCGCTTAGTTCTTTATACAACAGATTTTGAACACACCATACGTGATAATACCGACTATCATTTAACAGTAGATTTGGCACAGTCAACAATAAACTTACCAGTTCAACCAAATACAAACTAATTAGATTAGATAGAACAGTTAGCAACCAATATCAAAATAGATACCTTTGAGAGAATCCTAGATGCTCTAGAAACAGATGTTGAACATTTTTTTGATATTAGCATCAAGGAAAATAATTCTGAAGTTTCACAATTACTGGATTCACTGTCAGAGCTACCAAAAGACAAACAAGAAAAAGCATTAAAGCTTTTCAAAGTTTGTTAGAACAAATGAAATAAATATAAGGTGACCAAAAATAGCTTCCCTCATAAAAGGAAGCTATTTTACATATTAAAAGGGAACTGCTCTAAATATCAAACTTATTAGTACAACTTCCTCAATCCAAATTTTGAGTTATGTCCTAAACATGATATAATAACTAAGAAAGAAAAAGTCGATTCTGCCTTTGAAAATTTTTAACAATAAGGCAAAATAGGGCAACAAAAATTCAACAAGAGGGTCTAAACCCTTGATACGAAAGGAATCTTAAAAATCTTATGATGAATATGCAAAACATGATGAAGCAAGCACAGAAGCTTCAAAAACAAATGGAAAAAGCACAAGCTGACTTAGCGGCAACAACCTTTACAGGAAAATCTGCGCAAGATTTGGTTACAGCCAACTTCACTGGAGACAAAAAATTAGTTTCCATCAATTTCAAAGAAGCCGTTGTTGATCCTGATGATCTTGAAACACTTGAAGATATGACGGCACAAGCTATCAATGATGCCCTTAGTCAGATTGATGACGCTACCAAAAAGTCTCTCGGAGCTTTTGCTGGAAAACTACCCTTTTAAATGACCTTAAAAACTCCCATAGAGATAGCAAGTGCTAACCTTTATGGGAGTTTTAATACCAATATTAAAAAGGAGATATTATGAAAAAGAGTTTTAGTCGTTTTAGGACAGAATTTATTGCCATTTTGGTCCTTGCCTTATGTATCTCAGGAATGCAATTTCAATTTTCTAGTTTATCGAAATTAGACCTTCCTACCAAAGATTTTCCCTTATTTTTATTGGCTTGTAGCTTATTGGCACTTTATCTGATTCCCTTTATCTTTTTAACCAACTACCTCAAAAAACGCTTTCACATTCCTCAACCGATAATCATCAGCAGCTGGATCCTTGGCTTACTCATACCAGCAAATATTGGATCATTGGGCAATGATGGTCTCTCTTATATCCTCCTAACTTTAGACCCTAAACGCCATATTTTAAATGACTGGGGAGCTTCTCTAACAGCGCCTTTTGCAGAAGAGATTGGAAAAGGATTAGTTGTATTGCTAGTATTCTTACTCTTTAGAAAGTTATCCCTAAAGGCAGGGCTAGTCGTCGGGATGATTGCTGGTATGGGATTTCAGCTCTCTGAAGACATTTACTACCTCTCTCAAGCAGCGATTAACAAGGAGCAAAATGTTTTCTCCATGGCATTTGAACGCATCGCCTCATCTGGCGTCAGCCACTGGGTCTTTACGGCTATCTTTTCACTGGGCCTCCTTGCTCTTGTCTCAAAAAACAACCGCATTTCTAAACAAAAAGCTATCCTTTTTCTCCTAGCACCTGTAGCCCTTCACTTCCTGTGGAACTCTCCGCTTGATTTTACAGGTATTGAAACTGTTTATGGGACCTTAAACTGGCTCGTTTTACTACTAGCCTTCAAAACAGTCGATCAACTACCAGATGATAAAGAAGAAGCCATAAAATAAGGCTCCATAATTTCTATAGTGGGTAAATCCACTATAGAGATTATGGAGTCTTTTTAAGTGTAAAAAAGCTCCATATGACCTATGATGAAAAGCGTTCAAGCAAATCATTAGAAAGAGTTCATATGGAACTCCTTAAACATACTACAGATGTAGGCGGATTAAAAGATAGAATCATTAAAATCCTGATCGTTTTACAGCTTCACACCTACATCCAGATATGTGCAAAATTGGACTATCAAACACCTGACTGTTCCTATTATCAAGGAAAAAGGATTCTCAAACAAGGAAAAGTCAGAAATCTGATTTTTTTTATCAAAATAACACCTCATAGAATGAATTGTGTTTCAAGCTCCCCTCATTGATGGTATAATAGCTCTATACTTTTAGAAGGGATAGTTATGAAAAAGAAATCTTACCAAGTTTTAGGAATTAGTCTTTTCAGTAGTTTATTGCTGGCAACACCCAAGGTCTTAGCTGATGAAATTTCACTTGCACCTGCTGCTAACTCTAATACATCTGAAACGACTGCTAATCAAGTAACGAATTATACAGACCATCAACCGTTAAACCAAGCTCTTTCAACAGCAGCTTCCGAAGGTATTGTGGTTGTCGCAGATGACACTGTGAGTTACGACATGAAACAGGCAGTTGAAAATGACTATAATGCACAAACCCAAACAGTCAATCAGCTGGTATCAGACTATCAAGCTGCTAAAGCGGACTATCAAAAAGCTGATCAGGCCTATCAGAACAACCAAAAAGAGGTTGAGGATTATCAAAAAGAAACACAAGCCTATCAAAATTATTTAGCTGCAGAAAAACAATACCAGACTGATTATAAGCAATATCAAAATCAACTAAAAACTTATGAAACAGCGGTAGCTAAAAATGATCTGTTAAAAACTGATTATCAAGCAGCCCTATCTCAATACCAACAAGAGGAAACCTCTTATCAAAAGGCTTTAGGGGAATATCAGAAACAGGTTGACCTCAATAAAGAAAAGGAAGCTCAGTTTCAGAAAGATCTGGCGAACTATGAAACAGCCCTCAATGATTATGAAGTGGCTAAAAAGGAATTTGATCAGGTCAAGGCAGACAATGATCGACTGCTTTCTCTTTATGAAGAGAAAGTCAACCTCTACCAACAGAATCATAGGGAGTGGGAGCTTGAGAAAGCTCTTTACGACGAAAAGTTTAAGGCAGCTGAAGCTGATACACTAAAAGAAGGTTTTCTAAGTAAAGTTCATGCGCAATACCTCATCTTCAAAAATGAGCCTAACGCTAAAGTTAGCTTTGAAGGGGTTCAAGATTTCTTTGGGGCTAATCATGACTTTGGCCTTGCCCTAGCAGGTATTTCAGGAAATCCAAAGGACATCACCAGAGACCAACAGCCTAACTTAGCGATAGGAGTGGGGGGAGCTACCGCTGCTGGGGCAGGAGATGGCTATGGAGTTTTCTTAAAACAGGGTCAACCGATTACCGTCACCTATACTGGACTGGAAAAATCAACCTATAAGGGACGCGCTATCACAAAGGTTATCTATACCTTTGAGTTAGTCTCTACCTTTAGTCCTGAGCAAGTAGCTACCGCTTTTATCTATAAAGACCCCACTAAAACGATCTATGTCGGTCATCATGGTGATAATCATGCCGCTACGGACTTTACGATTCATCAGACCATTCGTTTTTACTATAATGATACCGAACAAGTCATTCTAGATGAAGCTACCTCTTCTTTACTCTCTCTTTCTTCTTTAAATCATAGTTTTGAGTTTGGTGAACAAGAATACGTTAAGCTTAGCGATACGATGACCTTTATTCCGATTACAGGGTCATCTGTTTCCTCAAAAGATGGAATTGTTGCTTCTTTTGGAAGTAACAATAGTAAAGCCGATGGGTCAAAATATGATCGTGCTGACTGGGATAATGATGGTCATGACAATGAATACTTTGGCGCTGGTGTGGCTAAGATTGTAGGATCTACCATTGCCTTTGACTTTGGAATACGGTATAGTCAAGCGGATATTAACCAATCCAGTAACCCAGGACAATTACGAAACAGTTCACGCCTCTGGTTTGCGGTGAATACGGATCTCAAAGCATCAGGGATATTAGATACTCAGTTAAGAGAAGAACCCAAAGCACCTGAGAAACCTACACTCAATACAGCCATCAAGGAGCCAAGCAAACCCAATAAACCTCAAGCACCTGAACTGATCTCTCCTCAGAAACCACAGGCACCAACCAAACCAAGTGAGCCAAACTATCAACCTCTTCCAAAGAAGCCAGTTGCTCCTAATGTACCTAAAAAGATAAACAAGCCTCAGAAACCAAAGGCTATGGCTAAACCTACACCCCCTAATCTTCCTGTTATCTTTTACCACAAGGCTAGTTTCAAACCAGTTGTGAAAAATGCGGTAGCTAAGCCAGTTCAGGCGACAACGATCAGCTCAAAAACAGCTAAAGCAAGGGTTTACTACTTACCCGTAATGGTTAGCCCAACTCAAAGTCCAATCTATCCAAGCTATCGCCCCAACTATACTTTTAGTCCTACTAAAATTGTTGGTACTCTGGGTCCTCAACATTCAATGTCAATTAAGTCTTTGAATCCTGTCAGAATACAGTCTCAGAAGAAACCCAATCAACACTCCTCTAATAAGAAGGATCCTGATGATAAAGACGATTGGTTTGGAGAAAATACGGGGATAGTTGGTGATAAACAAACTGATTTAATCAACTTTATTAAAGAGATTGGTCAAAAGGCTAAGAAAAAACATGGTCATGACCTGAATAAAATTAATAGGGATATTGCTTTAACATTGGCTTCTCCTTCCTATGGTAATGACAAGTTACAGAATTTTTTTAGTACTTTTAAAGGTTCAATATATAAAGTACCTAATGATGCAAAACGTGCAATAATATCCAATCATAAAGACGGAAAGATTGATTTTGCCCATGTCATGACAACACTTGCTTCTTTGGAGGACCAAAAATTCTCAGATAATTTGATCAAGAAACTGTCTTCACGCTCTTTTCTCTTAGCATTTTTTCTAAAAAATCCAATATTAGGCCACTCCATTAATGACCGTCATCAGCGTAACATTATACTTGAGCAGAATTCATTACTTGGGGATATCTTCACAACCATGCCAGTGTCTGATATTTATACCGATATGGATTCGATTATCCTCTCTAGACACCCTAAGTACAAGCATTTACCATTAGATCAACGCATCCTTGCTTATTATAATCAAGAACATCTAGATAAAAAGCGGAAAGACCTCTTTTTGGAAGTCTATGGGATGAATAAAGGAAAGGACAAGGGGGAAGCCCAATTAAGCTCCTTCATCGAAATTGTAGCGAGTTTTCTAACCATTGGTGGTCTTGGATTATTGGGGTATTCTGTGAAGAATAAGAAGGATAAAAATATTGATAATCACATCCATCAAGTGGATACTGTCCTTTATGACGGCAATATTAATAAGTTTCTTAAACACCCCCTAAAAACAACAAAAGCTGCCATTGCCAAAACCATTGAGAAAAAGGTGGTTAAACCTGTTACTAAGGCCCTTAAAACCATCAATAACAAGATCATTAAACCAGTGACTAAAACCATTAAGAATAAGATCATTAAACCTATTACTAAAGCTATTAAAACCATCAATAATAAGGTTATTAAACCTGTTGTGCGGACTTTCAAGAAAACAAGGGCTAAGGTCATTAAGAATATCAAGACATTTGTGACTAAAACAGTTCCCAAAAAAGTGAATAAAATCATAAAAAAAGTCCCTACTGCTAAAAAAGTGATGGCAAAAGTTAGGAAAGTGATTCCTCAACCTGTCAAGAAGGCTATCAAAAAAGTCACCCAACCCCTTAAGAGGGTGGTGAGGAAGGTAGTACAACCCCTTAGAAGAGTGAGAGTGGCGAGACCTGTTTTTCAGCCTGTCCGAAAAGTCATTAGACGAGCAGCACCTGTTATTAGAAAAGTGAATAGACCTGTCCAGAAATCAAGTAAAAAACGGAGAAGATAAGCAATGAAAAAGAAAAAAATGCCTTTTATCAAAAGAATGATGATCACAATTGTTGTGCTAGCTATTGGCTCTCTTACCAGCTTCCTTTATATTGACCATAATTTTTCCACCTACTTTATCTACTATGCCAAGCATATCCCTCACGAAAAAGGTGCTAATCCTGAAATGGTATTTATTTTAGACTATCTAGACTATCTAGGAGAATCTTCCATTAAAGGATTAAGATACGATACAGATGGTCATAACTCAATTATAAAGGATAGTTCATATGTATTAATGCAAACTTATGATAATGATAATATGAGCTATGGAGTAGGATTTTTAAAAGAATACAATATCGAAAACTATCGTTTCTACTACTTTACAAAAAGTGGTAAATTTTATAGATACTCTTATCAAAAATCTGATACAAGGAAAGACATTTATGATAAGAGTGCTGTCAGACAAAAAGAGGCACAGAGCTATGTGGATGAGGTGATCAATCCCATTGTTGAAAAGATGGAGACAAAGCCAAGCGTGAACTTACAATGGCTGTTCAATAAGATTTATCAAAAACGATTTGAATAGAAAACTATCATCGTATCAAGAAATCAAGTAAAAAACGGAGAAGATAAGCAATGAAAAAGAAAAAAATGTCTTTTATCAAAAGAATGATGATCACAATTGTTGTGCTAGCTATTGGCTCTCTTACCAGCTTCCTTTATATTGACCATAATTTTTCCACCTACTTCATCTATTATGCCAAGCATATCCCTCACGAAAAAGGTGCCAATCCTGAGATGGTATTTATTTCAGACTATCTAGACTATCTAGGAGAATCCTCTATCAAAGGTTTAAGATACGATACGGATGGGGATAATGCGATCGTAAAAAATCATTCATTTTTTGTAGGTCAAGGATCTTTTACTGCCTCCTCTAAATATCTAGTTCTAATCTTCGAGGATACAAATGAAGAGATATACCGTACCTATTTGTTTGATAAGAGTGGGAAATTCATAGCTTACTATTATCAGAAGCCTGGTGTAAAGAAAGACATTTATGATAAGAGTGCTGTCAGACAAAAAGAGGCACAGAGCTATGTGGATGAGGTGATCAATCCCATTGTTGAAAAGATGGAAGTAAAACCAAGCGTGAACTTACAATGGCTGTTCAATAAGATTTATCAAAAACGATTTGAATAGAAAGCAATAATAAAAAACTATTCCCACATCATACATGTGGGAATAGTTTTTTATGGGTTAGCAACTTAATGTAATGGCATTGGACACCAGCTCGCTTTATTTACTGCGCTCCTTCGCTAGCTCCAAACAGTAGGAGATGGCCTTACAATTAGGACAGCTTAGTTTTCGTGTTTTAGGTGTATGCTTTGCCTTTATAAAAGACAGATAAGTAGGTTTAAAAGTCTTGTGACAGTGCGGACATAGATAAACCATTTTTTGATAGTAATATCGGGTAAGACCATAAACACCCACTAAAAAGGCTGCAGCTGTTAGTCCTCCTAATAAAAGAGAGTGCCTTTGATCTGCCCAATGAAAAGCTAACGTAACGACCACTACAATTCCCAGTAAACAGAGGAAAAACAACCTAAAAGTCTGATGCCAAAGTTTTTGATTTTTCATGATAAGCGAAACGTCTGATAGAGTCTCAAGTGAAGAGTTGGGATAGGTTTTCAAACTGTTAAGTAGAGTGACAGCTGTATCAAGCTTAGTCTTCTGTTCTAAAAGGACCATTTTTAAATGTCCAATATGCTCCTGTAAGATCAATTCGAGGACTGCGCTAGAATCGTCCTCAGCCAGTAACCTTTTTATCTGTTCTATGGAAAAATCCATCTCCATCTCCCTTAGAAAACAGATCATTTTCAGCTGTTGTAAAATCCCTATCGCTATAAATACGCCTACCAGCCTCTGTCAACTCAGAGGGCACTAAAATACCTCGTTGGTCATAGTACTGTACTGTTCGAACTGACACACCAGCTAGCTTTGCCAACTCCCCTGTCGAATAGGTATCAGACATTTCCTACACCTTCTTTCTATATACTGATGAGACAAAGTGTCAATCCTGTGCACCTGATTTCCCTTTGTTCTTATCCATTATAGAAGATCACCCTAGGTCACAAACAAGCCCTCACCTAAGGTGATTTTTTATCAATCCAACCAATTTCCTAGACTTGCAAAAGGATTGTCAATGCTCACTTCTTCTTGTTTTTCTAGAAGTTGGCGGTTTTCGTCAAACTCAAGGAATTTTTCATAGACTTGGGCTGTCATCCGTGCATCCTCCAAGCTATTGTGTCCTTGACCTTTAATGTCTAAAAAATTAGCGACTGTCTGTAATTTTAAATTAGCAATCCCATTCAAATCTGTGCTACGGCGTTCAAAGGCTTGATCATAAAGATCAACTTGATAAAGCGAGGTCAAATCCAATCCATTTTCTAATAGTAAAGGAAGGTCACTTTTTTGAGCATTATAGCCAATTAAAGGGACTTGACCTACAAAATCTTTAAAACTCACTAACACCTGCTCTATCTGTGGTGCCGATTGAATTTTTTCAGCTGTAATACCAGTTAAACCATTGATAAAACTCTGTAAAGGAACCCTACTGTAAACATAACTGTCAAAACTGTCAACTTCAATCCCTTGACAATAACGCACCGCTGAAACTTGAATAATATGGCTGACATCATCAACTGTATTAAATTCCAAATCAAAAGCAATATACTCTGTTAATGTCTTCATCTCATTTCCTCCAAAAAAGAGTGGAAACCATCTCAACACCCCACTCTTTTCATCTTATCTGCTTATTTTTTAAAAAGACGTGCAAAGAAACCTTTACGAGCTTCAACTTCTTTTTGGCTTTGAATTTCTTCCACTTCAGCTTTTGCTTCATTCAAAGCTAATTGTAACTTTTTACTATCTTCCATAGCTGCCAAAGTTAACTGTTGTTGTTGATCTAGCTGCTTATCTTTTTCTGCGATCTGAACATCCTTGACACGCAATTGTTCATCTTTTTCAGCTAGTTGTACATCCTTAGCCTTAATCTGATCATAGAGACGTGTAATCTCAGTATTTTTTTCATCTACTAAGATTTGTAGTAACTCACGGTCATTAGCCTCTTCTTTCACAGGCTGATCTTCAAAAATGGTCTTATTGTAAATCTGCTCAAGCTTTAACAGTCCTTCACGCTTAACCACTGTCACCCCTTTGTCATTTTTGGTTAAATCTTCTTCTGGAAGAGACTTGACACGGTTGTTGACAGCTTGACGACTGACACCCAAAATCTCAGCAATTTCACTAACGGTTTTTTCAACTGACATTCTATCTTCACCTCGATTATTATTTCATTTATGATAGCACAGTTGACAACAACTGTCAATCTGACTTGACACCTCACATTAGTGAAAAATAGAACTTTTATGGTAAAATAAAAGCATGACACATTTTGATACTATCGTAATCGGAGGAGGACCTGCAGGCATGATGGCAGCTATTGCTTCTAGCTTCTACGGTCAAAAAACTCTCCTCCTTGAAAAAAATCGTAAACTTGGTAAAAAATTAGCTGGAACTGGTGGTGGACGTTGTAATATTACCAACAATGGTAGTCTTGAGGACCTATTAGCTGGTATCCCAGGAAATGGTCGCTTCCTCTACAGTGTCTTCTCACAGTTTGACAATCATGATATTATTAACTTTTTTGAAGAAAACGGCGTCAAACTCAAAGTAGAAGACCACGGACGAATGTTTCCCACAACGGATAAATCTCGAACGATTATCGATTGTTTGGAAAAGAAGATACTAGAATTGGGTGGGCAGATCAAAACGCAGTTTGAAGTGGTTTCAGTCAAAAAAATAGATCAACTTTTCCACATCAAATCTAATGATACTCATTTTACCTGTGACAAACTCATTGTCACTACTGGCGGAAAGTCTTACCCATCCACAGGATCCACAGGATTCGGTCATGAGATTGCCCGACACTTCAAACTAGAGGTGACAGCTCTTGAAGCCGCTGAAAGTCCCCTCTTAACCGATTTTCCGCATAAAGCACTCCAAGGAATCTCCTTAGATGATGTGACCTTGAGCTATGGTAAACACCTTATCACGCATGACCTACTCTTTACCCATTTTGGACTTTCTGGTCCCGCTGCTCTGCGACTATCTAGCTTTGTAAAAGGAGGAGAAACAGCACATCTTGATTTTCTTCCACAAACAAGTGAGGAAGAATTGTTGACCTTATTTGAGGCACAACGTGAAAAATCCTGTAAAAATGTCTTAAAAAGCTTACTGCCTGAACGTCTAGCAGATTTTTTAGCGCAGCCTTTCCCAGAAAAAATCAAGCAACTCTCTCCACAAGAAAAGCAAGACCTTGTGGAAAACCTCAAAGCTTTTCCTATCAACATCACAGGAAAAATGTCTTTGGCCAAATCTTTTGTCACTAAAGGTGGCGTAGATTTAAAAGAAATCAATCCTAAGACCCTAGAAAGCAAGAAGGTTCCTGGACTCCACTTTGCAGGAGAGGTGCTAGATATTAATGCCCATACAGGTGGCTTCAACATCACTTCTGCCCTCTGCACAGGCTGGGTGGCAGGAACACCAAGGTATTAAACCTCCAATAAACAATAAGCAAGGCTAAACCAATACCACGGTCTAGCCTCTTTTTATGCTATAGTATGTTTCGTAATGCTTTTATATCGTCATCTGTCGTTGACCAGCTGGTTGCTAGACGAATGACTGTATGCTTATCATCATACTTTTCCCAAAAGCTATAAGCGATTTTTTGAGAAAGTGAATCTAGCTGGCTATTTTCAACAATAATAAACTGCTGGTTGGTCGGAGATTCTAAATAAAAACGATAACCTTTTTCTTTTAAAATAGCTTTTAATTCTTCTGCTAAGGCTAACGCTTTTTGCCCGATTTCCATATAGAGATTGTCTGTAAAAAACTGATCAAACTGAATCCCATACAAACGTCCCTTAGCTAGCAAGGCACCGTGTTGCTTGACAATGGTCATAAAGTGCTTTGGCATGTTCTTTTTGGTAAAGACCAAGGCTTCACCTGCTAGAGCTCCCATCTTTGTGCCACCGATATAAAAGGCTGAGCAGAGTCTTGCAATTGTAGGTAAATCAAGATCTGTCTCCTTAGCAGCTAGACCATAGCCCAGACGGGCACCATCTAAAAAGAGAGGGATCTGATAATCGTGACAAATCCGAGATAAATCTTCTAACTCTTGCTGGTTATAGAGTGTTCCGTATTCGGTCGGATGGGAAATATAAACCATTCCAGGATAAACCATATGACTGTGATTACCATCTGCATAAAAGGTTTCCAGGTAATCCGCTACTGCTTGTGCTGATAGCTTGCCATCTTGGTGGGGAATCGTTAGGACTTTGTGTCCCGTATATTCAATAGCACCAGCTTCATGTAAGGCAATATGTCCTGTCTCTGCTGCAATAACACCTTCATAAGACTGCAATAAGCTGGCAATGGCGACTTGGTTGGTCTGTGTTCCTCCTGTCAGAAAAACAACCTCTGCCTCATCTAGCTGACAAGCCTCTCTAATCTTTTCGATAGCAGACTGGGTATAGCTATCTGTGCCATAACCTGATAGGTTTTCCTCATTACTTTTGACCAAGGCTTCTAAAAGTTTAGGGTGACACCCTTCATTGTAATCATTTTCAAAATGTAACATTCTATCCTCCTTACATCACAAAACGCAAAAATGCAACACAAATAATCCCAACTGCTACAGCTAACATCACATTTTTCGTCTTAGCAACAACAAAAAAAGTCGGTAAAACAGCTAAAAACTCAACCCATTTTAAGCGAGGTAGTTGGGTAACTTCCTCTGTGAAAATACTAGATAAAATCAAGGCAAAGATGATGGTAATCGGCAAGTAACTTAAAAACTGGACAACCTTATCCGGTAATTTAGCCAATTTCACCAAGAAATAAGGCAAGATACGAGGAATCCATGTGACTAAAGCTGCTAAAAAAATGGCCCAAAAAACATATGCACTAATCATTGATCATTACCCCCACAAAACATCCTAAAAGGGTGGCACCTAAAACCGCCAAAGACTCACTCACAATAATAGCTAATACAAAATAGGAAATAAAAACACTTAGCAAAATCCAAGAGACTTTTTTCACTGAGACACGCCTAATCATCCCTTCGAGTTGATTAACCAAAATAGCTACAAACATAGCAACTAAAGCAAAGTCAATCCCAAAACGATCTGGGTTTGGAATTAAACCTCCTAAGATAGTCCCTACAACCGTTGCCAAAAACCAAGACAAGTAGCCTGCAAAGTTATTCCCATACATCCAAAAAGGAGAGATAACTTTTTGCTCCAAACGATGCCCCAATAAGACCCCATAACTCTCATCAGTCATAAAAGAGCCAATCAGCACTTGTTGATAGAGCTTAGCTTGTGGAAAAATTGTGGACACATGAAGATTCATCAAAAAGTGCCTAATGTTAATCAAAAATACCGTCATGGCAATGGTCGATAAAGGTGCCTTGGTCAGAAGCATGGCACATAAAACAAATTGCCCACTCCCCGAGTAAACCAGTAAACACATGAGCCCCATCTCAAATGGGGATAATCCAGCTTTACTCCCTACTATTCCACAGGCTAAGCCAATAGAGAGATATCCCAAAACAGTTGGAGTTGCCGCTTTTGCCCCAAGCTGCATTTCTTTAAACATAAAAAAACTCCTTGTACAGTTAGTGATTGCCCTATTATAAAACACCCTTGGCAATATAGCAAGGGTGCCTATGGGATTTAGTTTTCTAAATAGTCAAATGCCAAACTCGGCTTGGCATTAAGGTCTAAGGAGGCAAAATTGCCCTTATCATACTCTACTGCTGCTGCATAAGCAATCATACCAGCATTGTCTCCACAAAGTCGTAAAGGAGGGATAATGACCTTAACATCCCTTATCTCCTCTGCTAAGCGTTCTCGTAAGCCTTGATTGGCAGCGACGCCACCTGCAACTACTAATGTATTAACAGGGTAGCGCTCTAGCGCTTTTTTCGTCTTAGCCAAAAGAATGTCTAAAACAGCTGCTTGAAACGAGGCACAAAGATCCTCCAATACCAAATCCTCACCTTTTTGCTGAGCATTGTGATGCAGATTGATAAAGGCAGACTTCAAACCTGAGAAAGAAAACTCTAGATGGTCTTCTTTAATCATAGCACGAGGAAACTGATAAACATCCTGTCCTTTATGGGCTAACTCATCAATCTCACGTCCAGCAGGATAGGTCAGCCCCATGACACGACCAACCTTATCATAAGCTTCACCAACAGCATCATCTCGCGTTTCTCCAACGATATGGTACTCTCCAGGTGCTGTCACATAAACAAGCTCTGTGTGTCCTCCTGACACCAATAAAGCGAGTAAAGGATACTCTAGCTCCTCAACTTCTCTTGCTGCCATTAGGTGACCTGCCATATGATTGACTGGAATTAAGGGTAAGCCATGTGCCCAAGCAAATGCCTTAGCTGCTGCCATTCCAACCAAGAGCGCTCCCACTAAACCTGGTCCGTAGGTAACCGCAACTGCATCTAAGTCACTGGCTACAACCCCTGCTTCTGATAAGGCATCCTCAATACAAGTCGTAATAACCTCCACATGATGACGACTGGCTACCTCAGGGACGACACCACCAAAACGCTTATGGCTCTCCACTTGACTAGCAATGATATTAGATAATAGTTCCTTACCATTTTTTAATACAGCTACACTGGTCTCATCACAGGAAGACTCAATAGCTAAAATATATTGATCTGTTGTCATTTTTTATCCTCTATCTCTTTTCATTAGAATAGCATCTTCTGATGGTGCTTGATAATAGTTTTTTCGCTTACCGACTACTTCAAAACCAAATTTAGCATATAAGGTTTGGGCAGAGCGGTTACTCTCTCTAACTTCTAGAAAAACAGGCACACCAAGATCGACTAAAAAAGTCATCAAACGTTCCCCAAATCCTTTGGATTGATGGGATTTTTTAACGGCAATATTCGTCAGCTCACACTCCCCCACCAGATGTTGAAGGGATAAAAAACCTACCATTTCTCCGTCTTCGTACACATAAAAATACTCTGCTTGAGGTTGGGATAAATCCGTCAAGACTTGTTGGTAAGTCCAAGGCGACTGTATGTAAACGTCTTCTAAAATAGCAAAAACTGACTGGGCTAAATCTTCTCTTTTATCTTCCAGCATCTCAAACTCGCTTAATGTAATCTGTGTCTGTTTCTTGATTTGTTTTTAACCAATTTTCCTCAGCTTCTACTTTTTTCAAGTATTCTGGCACAAAAGCATCAATAGCGACAGGATCTAGCGACAAGGCAACTTTCCCTATCTCATAGGCACTTGGAAGAACTGGAGTAATCTCTGCTTTTGGGAGAGCATTTTTAATCTGATCAGAAAAATTGTCAACCTCCCCAACAAAGCTGACCTTTTCGTAGCCTTTGACGGCTTCTAAAACTTGCTCAAAGCTAGCATGACAATCTGGCTTGATCGCTCTGCCTTTTTCATAAAAACCAACATAAACATTATTTCGACGAGCATCCATCACTGGCACCACCAGATGTGATCTAGGGTGATTTAAAGCAATAGCTTGTAGGCTAGACAGCCCTACTAGATCAATCTTTAAACTGTAGGCTAAGGTCTTAGCAGTTGCTACTGCAACACGCAAGCCTGTGTAAGAACCTGGACCTTGTGCCACAGCGATACGGTCCAAATCACTTGGTTGCCAGCCCACTTGTTGCATCAAAAAATCAATGCTTGGCATGAGGCTGATACTATGATTTTTTTTAACATTAAGGGTTAGCTCCCCTTGTAATTGCTCATCTTCTAACAAGGCTAAAGAGAGCGCTTGACTTGATGTATCAAAGGATAAAACTTTCATTTCTTAACTGTCCTCACTTGATTCTATCCTTTATTGTATGATATAATTGTGATAATTGCAACGAATCAAGGTTAAATCCATTACACTATAACAATTGAATATGAGGTGGCTATTTAACAGTCACTTAACCCAGTGGTCATCTGCTATCATCTTTTAAAAAAGGTAGTAAACCAATCTTGGGGTGGGAGTCTGACGCTTTTGCAAGTCACATTTCGCCCACTCTCTTTTTATTAGTTCAATTCAGATGGGCTTAACCCATTCAAAACCAGAAAGGAAATCTCATGATTTATAAAGTATTTTATCAAGAACGCAAAGACCGTAGCCCAAAACGTGAACAAACCAAAGCCCTCTATGTAGAGGTGGAAGCTTCAACTGAACTTGAAGGACGTATTATTGCGCGTAAACTTGTTGAGGACAAAACAGACTATAATATTGAGTTTGTTGAGTTATTATCTGACAAACACCTTGAATACGAAAAAGAAACAGGTGTCTTTGAATTAACGGAGTTGTAAGATGTCAAATATCAATTTAAAACCCGAAGAAGTTGGGGTTTATGCCATCGGTGGCCTTGGTGAGATTGGTAAGAACACTTACGGTATTGAATACCAAGATGAAATTATCATTGTTGATGCTGGGATTAAGTTTCCTGAGGATGATCTCTTAGGGATTGACTATGTTATCCCCGATTATTCTTACATTGTCGAAAATATCGATCGTGTCAAAGCACTTGTGATTACTCACGGGCACGAAGACCATATTGGTGGTATCCCTTTTCTTCTCAAACAAGCTAATATCCCAATCTATGCAGGTCCTCTAGCGCTAGCTTTAATCAAGGGAAAACTCGAAGAGCATGGTTTGCTTCGTGATGCTAAGATGCATGAAATCAACCACAACACAGAGTTAACCTTTAAAAATCTCAGTGTTACTTTCTTTCGGACAACCCACTCTATCCCAGAGCCCTTAGGAATTGTCATTCACACGCCTCAAGGTCGTGTGGTTTGTACAGGTGACTTTAAGTTTGACTTTACACCAGTTGGTGAGCCTGCAGATCTACATCGTATGGCTGCTCTTGGTGAGGAAGGTGTCCTTTGTCTCTTGTCAGACTCAACCAATGCAGAAGTGCCAACTTTTACCAATTCCGAAAAAGTGGTTGGTCAGTCCATCATGAAAATTATTGAAGGCATTCATGGACGTATCATTTTCGCCTCTTTTGCCTCAAACATTTTCCGTCTGCAACAGGCCGCTGAGGCTGCTGTGAAAACAGGACGTAAAATCGCAGTCTTTGGACGCTCGATGGAAAAAGCTATTGTCAATGGTATTGAGCTTGGCTATATCAAAGTTCCAAAGGGGACCTTTATCGAACCTAATGAAATTAAAGACTACCATGCTTCTGAAATTCTCATCATGTGTACAGGAAGCCAAGGGGAGTCAATGGCTGCTCTAGCTCGTATCGCTAACGGTACCCACCGTCAAGTCACTTTACAGCCTGGTGATACCGTTATTTTCTCATCTAGCCCAATTCCAGGTAATACGACAAGTGTCAATAAATTGATTAACACTATCCAAGAAGCTGGAGTGGATGTGATTCATGGTAAAATCAACAACATCCATACTTCTGGACACGGTGGACAACAAGAGCAAAAATTAATGCTCCGTTTGATGAAACCCAAGTACTTTATGCCGGTTCACGGTGAATACCGTATGCAAAAAGTTCATGCTGGTCTAGCGGTAGATACTGGGGTTGAAAAAGATAATATCTTTATCATGGAAAACGGTGATGTCCTTGCTTTAACAAAGGATTCCGCTCGCATTTCTGGTAAGTTTAACGCTCAAGATGTCTATGTTGATGGTAATCGTATCGGAGAAATCGGTGCTGCTGTCCTTCGTGATCGTCGTGATCTAGCTGAGGATGGTGTCGTCTTAGCAGTCGCTACGGTTGACTTCAACTCTAAGATGATTTTAGCTGGACCAGACTTGCTGAGTCGTGGCTTCATCTATATGCGCGAATCAGGTGATCTGATTCGTGAAAGCCAACGCATCCTTTTTAATGCCATCCGCATTGCCTTAAAAAATAAAGATGCTAGTATCCAATCTGTTAATGGTGCTATTGTCAATGCTCTTCGTCCTTTTCTTTATGAAAAAACTGAGCGTGAGCCCATTATTATTCCTATGGTACTAACACCTGATCACAAATAGAAAAAACCATTTCGGCTATATTAGCTGAAATGGTTTTTTTATAATCCATCGTGGTCATGCCTGTCCATGGCTAGCCTTTATTTTATCTCTATATCTTATAAGCTAACAAATCCAACATAAACTAAAAACAAGAGACCTATCTAGGCCTCTTGTTTTAATAATGCTCTCGTCATACGAAGTCATAAGAGCGATCTCTTTTCATCATCTTTGAAATATCAATGTTAGACAAGCTTTTTATGACAAAGAATGGTAAAGACTCTTAATTGAGCTTATGAAAAGGGATTGGCTATTAATCTTCTTTACGACGACGTTTTGCTGCGAGTCCAAGCGAAGCAAGAATCATGCTAGCACCTAGTGCAACGGCTGATGTAGTATCTTCTTCACCAGTGTTAGGTAATTGTTTACCTTTTGCTTCGAATTGATTGCTTGTTGAAGCATCAGATTGAATGGTGATACCACGTGTAGCAGAAACGGCTTTCTTACCAGTTTGAACTGCCACTTCTTCATCAATTACTTCAATAATGTCTGCTTCTGTTAATTCTGAAACATTACCTGCGGCATCTTTAGTGTAAGCTGTAACAACTGTGTTAGCCTTGATAACATCTCCAGGAATAATAACTTGTCCTGTTTCTGGGTTAACAAATACTACTGTGTTATCAGTTGTCCATTTACCATCTTCACCTTTCTTAACAAGGACAGTTTGTGTATTACCATCTTGATCAACATAAGTAATCACAAGTTCTGTTGCATCATCAGAAGGCGTCACAACGATATTACCATTACCATCATCTGTAATCTCTGGAGCTACTGGAGCTGTGGTGTCTGGAACCGTTACTTCAGTTGGTGTTGATGTGTTACCTGCGTCATCAGTAGCTGTCGCAGTCACTTTATCACCATCTTTAAGCTCTACACCTGCTGGGACGTCAACTGTGTAGTTACCGTCTTCGTCTGCAGTTGTTGTTGCAGTTGAACCATCTGGGAAGGTTACAGTTACGGTTGAACCTGGTTCAGCTGTTCCTGTTACTGTAGTGTCACCTGCTTTTGGTGTGTTGACTACTGGTGCTTCAGGTGCTGTGGTATCTGTATTTGGTGTCACAGTGTCAGTTCCTGGGATAGTGTCAACTGAGCCGTCTGGATAAGTGATCGTTACTGTTCCGTCGTTACCAACTGTGACGTCTGTTCCTGTTGGAAGGTCTGGATTAGCTTTCTCAACTTCTTCTTTAACTTTAGCTTTCTCATCATCAGTCAAGTTGTTTGTATCTTCAACTGGCGTTACGGCTGGAGTATTTGGGGTGTTCTCATCCGCATCTGATGGGTTAGCTGTTGTTGTAGCTTCTGTTGGTTCTGAGACGTTACCTGCTTCATCAGTAGCTGTCGCAGTCACTTTATCACCTTCTTTAAGCTCTACACCTGCTGGGACGTCAACTGTGTAGTTACCGTCTTCGTCTGCAGTTGTTGTTGCAGTTGAACCATCTGGGAAGGTTACAGTTACGGTTGAACCTGGTTCAGCTGTTCCTGTTACTGTTGTATCACCTGCTTTTGGTGTGTTAACGACTGGAACTTCTGGTGCTGTCGTGTCTGTGTTTGGTGTCACAGTGTCAGTTCCTGGGATAGTGTCAACTGAGCCGTCTGGATAAGTGATCGTTACTGTTCCGTCGTTTCCAACTTCTACAGTTGTACCTGTTGGAAGGTCTGGATTAGCTTTCTCAACTTCATCCTTAACTTTAGCTTTCTCATCATCAGTCAAGTTGTTGGTATCTTCAACTGGCGTTACGGCTGGAGTATTTGGGGTGTTCTCATCCGCATCTGATGGGTTAGCTGTCGTTGTAGCTTCTGTTGGTTCTGAGACGTTACCTGCTTCATCAGTAGCTGTCGCAGTGACTTTGTCGCCTTCTTTAAGCTCTACACCTGCTGGGACGTCAACTGTGTAGTTACCGTCTTCATCTGCAGTGGTTGTTACAGTTGAACCGTCTGGGAAGGTTACAGTGACAGTTGAGCCTGGTTCAGCTGTACCTGTTACAGTTGTGTCACCTGCTTTTGGTGCGTTAACAACTGGTGCTTCTGGTGCTGTTGTATCTGTAATTGGCGTTACTGTATCAGTACCTGGGATTGTATCAACTGAGCCATCTGGGTAAGTGATGGTTACTGTTCCGTCGTTACCAACTGTGACTTCTGTTCCTGTTGGAAGGTCTGGATTAGCTTTCTCAACTTCTTCTTTAACTTTAGCTTTCTCATCATCAGTCAAGTTGTTTGTATCTTCAACTGGCGTTACGGCTGGAGTATTTGGGGTGTTCTCATCCGCATCTGATGGGTTAGCTGTTGTTGTAGCTTCTGTTGGTTCTGAGACGTTACCTGCTTCATCAGTAGCTGTCGCAGTGACTTTGTCGCCTTCTTTAAGCTCAACACCTGCTGGGACGTCAACGGTGTAGTTACCGTCTTCATCTGCAGTTGTTGTTACAGTTGAACCGTCTGGGAAGGTTACGGTTACAGTTGAGCCTGGTTCAGCTGTACCTGTTACAGTTGTGTCACCTGCTTTGGGTGCGTTAACAACTGGTGCTTCTGGTGCTGTTGTGTCTGTATTAGGTGTAACAGTATCAGTACCTGGGATTGTATCAACTGAGCCATCTGGGTAAGTGATCGTTACTGTTCCATCGTTACCAACTGTGACTTCTGTTCCTGTTGGAAGGTCTGGATTAGCTTTCTCAACTTCTTCTTTAACTTTAGCTTTCTCATCATCAGTCAAGTTGTTTGTATCTTCAACTGGCGTTACGGCTGGAG
>NZ_JBRUDG010000029.1:0-24452 GCF_053203725.1 Streptococcus porcorum
TCAGGAACTTTGAAAACTTTAAAAAACGGATTTTGATTGCCTTGAACATAAAGAAAGAGAGAACGAATTTCGTCCTCTCTAGGTGTTAGCTTTTCATCTACCCACTACAGTTGACAAAGAGCCTTATTTAGGAGGAAATATGATCATTAGACAAGCAAAAATGGAAGATTTAGCAGATATTGTTCGTATTGAACAAGCTAATTTTTCAGAAAATGAAGCCGCTACTCCAGAAGCTATGCGGGAGAGGGTAAAAAAAATTAGTGATACTTTTCTTATTTCAGAGATAGATGGAAAAATATCGGGTTATATTGAGGGGCCCGTTATTCCACATGAGTATATTACTGATGAACTCTTTCATGAAGTGAAAGAAAATGATCATGAGGGTGGCTATATCGCTATTACCAGTCTTTCGGTTGACGTCAATTTTAAGGGCCAAGGTGTTGGAATGGCCCTTCTAGCTGCTATGAAAGACTTAGCAGTTTCAACTCATCGGCAAGGGATTACATTGACTTGTCATGATGAGTTAATTTCTTATTATAGTATGAATGGATTTGAAGATAGAGGTTTATCTGAGTCTAACCATGGTGGTAGCGTTTGGTATAATATGGTTTGGGAAAACCCTTATTTTCATTAAAATGTGTTAAGAAACTGTAACAAATAATCCCAAATATTGCTTTTGTGAATGGATTACGGTATAATGGCGTTTGACAATGATTAGGAGGCCATATTTTGACCGATAATTTTGACGATAAACAAAAAGAAGTCAGAAGCTTTAAAGAGAAAATTTTAGAAGATATCAAGAAAGCCAATGAACAGAGAGAGGCTGCTTTGGCAGCGGCAAAAGCTCGAGAAGAAGAGTTGAAGCTCGCTATCGCTGAAGCTGAATTAGAAGCACGTCGTCGTGAAGAAGAACTTAAATTAGCAGAAGAAGCTAAACGTCGTGAAGAGGAGCTAACCAAAGCTTTAAAAGAAGCAGAGGAAAAAGAAAAAGCCCTTCGACTTCAAGCTGAAGAAAATGCAAGATTGGAGCGCTTAAAAGAAGAAGCACAAGAACGTGCTCAAGAAGAAGAGCGTAAGTTGGCGTTAGAGGAAGCTAGACGAGTTGAGGTTGAAAGACAAGCTCAAAAAGTAGCTGAAAAAATCGCTCAAGCACAGAAAATTAGAGAAGAAGCTTATAAAAAAGCAGCTAGTGAGCAAGCTTCCCAAAAATCAGATTCATTTTCTGATAAAGAAACAGCTTTCAAAAAAGAGGAAGATAGTCTTTTTTCTGAAGTAAGCTCTGATTTGGCCGAAACACCTCAACAGGTGGCTAAAGCTTCGCTTGCAAGTGTGTTAGCTCAAGAAAACCTTTCTAAAAATACGATATCTAGTACTGAGGAGTTCGTAGAAGAGCAAGTCTTGAGTGAAACATCAGATCAGGTAAATGAAGCTGGATTAGTCGAAAATATTTCGGTAGAGGAGCCGCAGTTTGTTGAAGAACCTGAATTAGAGGAGCTTGTGATTGATATTGATCATCTAGATGATCAATCAGAAAATCAGGCATTAATGCCATCAAATGATGACAGAGAGGAAGGTCTAGTAGACACAACTACTATGAGAAAACGAAAAACAAATGTGATTGCCATGCGTATTTCAGCAATTTTAGTCACGATTATCGTACTTCTAACTCTAGCGACAGCTTTTGTTGGTTATCGTTATATCTCTACTTCTTTGGCACCAGTCAACAGTAAATCAACAGAATATGTTCAGATTGAGGTGCCAGAAGGTGCAGGCAATAAGTTAATTGGAAATATTTTAGAAGAAGCAGGTTTGATTAAGAGCTCATCTGTTTTCAACTATTACACTAAGTTTAAAAACTTTGCTAACTTCAAGAGCGGTTACTATAATTTACAACCGAATATGTCCGTAGAGGAAATTGCAAAAGAATTGCAAAAAGGTGGGACTTCTGAACCAGTTAGTCCTGCTCTTGGTAAAGTTCGCATTACAGAAGGCTATACTATTAAGCAAATCGCAGCCTCTATTTCTAATAACGTCAATACAAAGACCACAAGTGATAAGACACCATTTACGAGCGAGGAGTTTTTAAATCTGATTCAGGATGATAGTTTTATTGCTAGTATGGTAGAGAAGTATCCACAGTTGTTAGGAAGTCTCCCATCAAAATCAGATGTGAAGTATCAACTTGAAGGTTATCTTTACCCCGCAACGTATGATTATTACGAAGATACTACTTTGGAAGATCTTGTTGAGCAAATGATTGCAGCTATGGATACTAATTTAGATCCATATTATAATAGTATCAGTAAACAAAACATGACAGTCAATGAAGTTTTGACTCTATCTTCTCTAGTTGAAAAAGAAGGCTCAAGCGATGAAGATCGTCAAAAAATTGCGGCAGTATTTAATAACCGATTAGCTCAGAATATGCCTCTTCAGTCTAATATTGCTATCTTGTATGCAATGGACAAATTAGGAGAAAAAACAACTTTAACAGAAGATGCAACGATTGATACTTCAATTGACTCGCCTTACAATATTTATGTGAATACAGGTTTAATGCCTGGTCCAGTAGATAGTCCTAGTTTGTCTGCTATTAAAGCAGTCATTACACCAGCTGAAACGAGTGACCTTTATTTTGTAGCTGATGTGACAACTGGGAAGGTTTATTTTGCAGAAGATTATGAAACCCATTCTGCTAATGTTGAGAAATATGTTAATAGTAAATTAACGACATCATCAAGCAGTAATTAAAAGAAATGTGGGAAACCACATTCTTTTTAAAGAAAAACAAAAAAAGAAAGAAGAGAAATAAAATGGCAGAAAAAACATATCCAATGACTTTAGCAGAAAAAGAACAGTTAGAACAAGAACTTGAAGAGTTAAAACTTGTTCGTCGTCCTGAAGTTGTTGAGCGCATTAAAATTGCCCGTTCATATGGCGACCTTTCTGAAAACAGTGAGTATGATGCTGCTAAAGATGAGCAAGCTTTTGTTGAAGGTCAAATTTCAACGATTGAAACCAAACTTCGTAACGCTGAGATTATCAATAGTGATGCTGTAGCTAAGGATGAAGTAGCGATTGGAAAGACAGTAACAGTCAAAGAAGTCGGTACAAATGATACAGATGTTTATTCTATTGTTGGAGCTGCAGGAGCGGATGTTTTTGCAGGGAAAATTTCCAATGAAAGTCCTTTAGCGCATGCTTTAATTGGGAAAAAAACTGGAGATAAAGTTGAAATCGACTCACCAGCTGGAAGCTATGAAGTAGAAATCATCAAAGTAGAGAAAACACTTTAATACTATTCTATTGCTAAAAAATATTATAAAGGGAGTGGGAAAGCTCCCAACAAATAAGAAAAAGGTTCGTTAATCACAAATCTCTCACTAAGTTTATACACCTGGTGAGAGATTTGTGGTTATTTTCATCATTCTGTGGGTGAGGGCCTAGCCATCATGGATGTCTACGTCCAGTCTCTTTATTAGTATAAGTGTTCACCCACTACTAAGCTAATTAAAGTAGTAAAGGAAGTCAGTTAAAAAATAGATAGTAAAAACCTGCTAAAAATAAGTTAGCAGGTTTTTACTATTGTTTAAAGAGCTAAGAGAAGATAATAGACTGTTTTAGTCATTTCTTCCTAGAATGCGTAAAAGATTTAGGAAAAGATTGATAAAATCAAGATAGAGGCTTAACGCCATAGAA
This sequence comes from Streptococcus porcorum, assembly GCF_053203725.1. Lineage (NCBI taxonomy): Bacteria > Bacillati > Bacillota > Bacilli > Lactobacillales > Streptococcaceae > Streptococcus > Streptococcus porcorum. The sequence continues at coordinate 3,700 of NZ_JBRUDG010000029.1, forward strand.
ATGGCCCAACCGTCTTGAACACGTCCACCAGTTTGATAATAGACATTTTTAATCATCTGATTATCATAGGCAATAAGTCCTGAAAAAATCACAACGGAAATAATACTGATCATGAAACTCATTCCAGAACTTCCTAAGAAGATATTAACCAGACTAGCTAAAACAATCCCAATCAAGGCTGCCATTAAGGCCTTCCGCATTCCTGATAGATCCTTGTTTGTCACACGTCCAATCAGAGCCATCACAAAAAATAGAAGAGCAGAAGATAAGAAGGCGGAAAGAACGGTTGCTCCTGTATATTGTGCGATAATAAAGCTAAGTGTGAACCCATTTAAAGCTGAGTAAGTTAAAAAGATAGGTAAAGCTGCAGGGCTGTTTTTTCGTGCAGAACTTGAAGCGACAAAGACAAGTGCTAGCTCGATAAAGCCTGCTGCCATATATAACCAAGGAGCATTGGTCATGATGGCTACCATATTATCTCTAAAAACGGTTGTCATCAGAGCTGCTACTAGGGCTGATAAGCCGATCCCCATACCAACTAGGCTATAAATTTTTGTAAAGAAGCTGGCTAAACCAGAGTCTGTTTGCGTGTAAACGGTTTGTTGATTCATATATTCTCCTTTGATATGTTAATGATGGTGACTACCTAAAAATTTTCTGCTAAAACGTCGTGCTCTTGGCCATACTTTTTTTAAAGGACGCATAGCCTCACGCACTGCCCAATACTTATCGACAAAAGTGACGATATACCCTTCTTTGTAACGTGGCGGTGCAATAGTAGCTCCCCACATGTGTTTTAAGATAATATCTTCTTCTTTTTTGTTTAGGGTTGTGATTTTATTAGCATTTCTAACAGCAATACGAGGATGAGTCCAAGCATGTCCTTTTTTAAACTTTGTGGTACGCCAATCGTAGTAAAACATGTCGTGTAACAGTCCGCCACGGGCAGTACTTTTTGCATCCCAGCCAAAACGTTTAGCTAATTTGTAGCTAGTGTAGCTAACATTTATCGAATGCTCTAGGCGATTAGAATGGTGATGTTGAACAATTTCTTCTAATCGTTGAACACGAGGATGTTGGATGAGATGGCCAACATGTTCCATATATTCTTTATCTTTGTAGGCTTTCATAATTTTTCACCTCTTGATTTATTATAGCACAAAAGCTTAAACAAGACTAAAAATCACTATTCCTGCAGCAACGGCAACATTTAAACTTTCTGCCTGACCAGGCATAGTAATATGGATAAGATGATCGGCCTGCTCTGCCATTTTTTTAGAAATACCACTGCCTTCATTTCCCATGACAAGAGCAAAGGAAGATGGTGCTTGAATTGCTTTATAATCAACGGATTGTGGTGCTAAAGTAGTGGCTAGAATGCAGATATGATCTTCCTGCAACTGTTTGATGATCTTAAAGATATCTTGTCGGTAGATAGGAAGATGGAAATGGGATCCTTGCATGGCACGAAGTGTTTTGGCATTATAAAGATCAGCTGTTTTTTCTGATAAAAATATGGCATCAAATCCTGCTGCATCAGCTGTTCGGATGATGGTTCCCACATTTCCAGGATCTTGAACATCTTCAAGAATCAAAAATTTACCTTTAAGCTGTTGAGGAAAGTCTAGATTAGGATATGCAATTTCTGCTACGACCCCTTGGGGTGTAGCAGTATCTGAGAGTTCTTTTAAGACGTCATTTGTCACTAAATGAACCTGATCAAAGTGAGTGACACGATCAGCATACAACTCAAGAGTAAAGAGATTTAAAATCTCTGCTCCATATTTTTGAGCTTCTTCAAGTAAATGCCATCCTTCAATGAGGTAAGAATGTTTTCGATGTTTTTTTTGCAATAATTTTTTAGTCTTTTTGATTAAATTATTGGATTTTGAGGTTATAATAGTCATATAGCTATTATAACCAATTTGAGGAGGGAAAGACAATGAAAAAAGTTCGTATTTTAGTTTCTGGTCGTGTTCAGGGGGTTGGTTTTCGCTATTCGACTTATGCCTTAGCTATCGAGTTAGGTGATATTTATGGTCGTGTTTGGAACAATGATGATGGTACAGTTGAAATTCTTGCCCAATCAGACGATAGTCATAAAATGGCTAAGTTTATTCAAGAAATTCGTAAAGGGCCATCACGTTTAGCAAAAGTGGACTATTGTGATGTGCAAATGGCTGCTTTTTCCAATTATAGTGATTTTAGGATGGCTAACTAAAAAATCAGTCCCTAGAAGTATTGAGTATTTTTCAAAAAAACGTTAAAATAAGTAGATATTATCTATTTAGAAGGAATGATTACCATTGAAAAAGAAACTTAATCGCGTCCTTTTTTCAGGACTATCCTTGTCTTTACTTCTTTTTTTGTCAGGCTGTGTCCAACAAAAAAATGGAAAACCAACTGGTGAAGGCTGGGTTTATAAACTTTTAGTGGAGCCTATGGGCCATGCTATTAAATACTTTGCCAATGATTTGGGCTTAGGGTTTGGTTTGGCTATTATTATCGTGACCATTATTGTCCGATTTGTGATTCTCCCACTTGGTCTCCAACAATCTTGGAAGGCTGCTTATCAGTCTGAAAAAATGGCATTTTTAAAACCTGTTTTTGGTCCCATCCAAGAACGCATGAAAAATGCTGAGACACAAGAAGAGAAATTAGCTGCGCAGACTGAATTTATGACAGCTCAACGAGAATATGGTGTGAGTCCTTTAGGTGGCATTGGCTGCTTACCGATCCTTATTCAGATGCCGTTTTTCTCAGCTCTATTTTATGCAGCTCGTTTTACTGAAGGTGTTGCAGAGAGTACTTTTCTTGGAATTGACTTAGGAAATCCAAGCTGGACTTTAACACTTAGCACAGCAGTCCTTTACTTTGTTCAATCATGGCTTTCGATGGTTGGTGCTCCTGAGGAGCAAAGACAGCAAATGCGTTCTATGATGTTCATGATGCCTTTGATGATGGTCTTCATGTCAATGAACCTTCCTGCAGGAGTGGGGCTATACTGGTTGGTCGGAGGTTTCTTCTCGATTTTCCAACAACTGATTACAATGTATGTGCTTAAGCCACGATTACGTCAAAAAGTTGCCAAAGAGTTTGAAGAAAATCCTCCAAAAGCTGTTCAATCTCATAAACGCAAGGATGTTACTCCACAAGCTCAAAAATCGGTAACTACTAAATCTAAAAGTAACCGCAATGCTGGTAAACAGCGTAAATAAAAATCTGACGCCTTTTATCTTACATTGAGAGTAAACAGTCTCTTGCAGATAAGATGGTAGGCCACTTTATGAAGCGTTACAATAAGAAGCTGGGAATTTAACCTAGCTTTTTATGCTTTCCCCCTCTTATATTAAGCTTGTTATAAGCTTTTTAAGATAAGATAGTGATTAGAAAAAGTAATAAATCATTACTAATACTTAATTTTAGGAGGAGACAGGTGAAAAACCTACTGAAACACATTCGTCTAGATCAGCCACTCAAGGAACTCAAATGGTTTGATCTCATTATTTTAACTGTTATTATTTGGGGAAATTCTATTTATACTTCAACGCTTTATTGGATAGCATCCTTTTCAGCGACAGAAGCAGCCGATACAGGAGTCAGCTCGTTTACAGCTTCTGATAACTGGTGGGCACTAGGTAATCAAGCCAAATTGTTAGCTTTAGCCATCCTCTATCTGTTGATTCGTCGTTTTGATTTTAAACAGTTAAAGGTGAAGCTTTCTTGGAATGTGTTGTTATGGGGACCATTGATCTTTTTAGGTGCGGGACTGATCAGTGACTTAACTTTTACGCTCTATTCCTTTATTCCAGGTATCAAATCTGGCTATAACTACTTAAGTTATTTGCCTTATTATGATTGGTCTATTATGACACCTATTAAATACTTTATGTCATTAGATGCCAGTCGTATTATTTATTCTTTATTTAATGGTTTTTACGAAGAGTTTTTCTTCCTAGGTCTTTTGTTGAGTACAAGTCAAAAGAAACGTCCGTGGGTACTTCTATTTTCAACGATTGTTAGAACATCCTTCCACACTTACCAAGGCTTGCCGTCAGCGCTGGTTATTGGGGTTCCATTTGGTTTATTCTATTACTACCTTTATACGAGAAAAAATAACAATTTGACACCGTATTTCTTAGGTCATGCCTTAGCTGATATGGCTGGAACAAGTTTCTTTGCCTTATTTATCGCTTCTTAAGAGCAAGAGATAGTGTTAGATAGATAAATTAGGGATGTTACCCTAGCTTTTTTCTTGTTAAAAATCATCTTTTATTCATTCTCATTTTTTGTTATAATACCCTTAATATATTTTTGAGGAGAGCCTATGAAGACACCATTTATCAGTAAAGAAGCTTTAGATAACATTACTGCAGAATACCCAACACCTTTTCATCTTTATGATGAAAAAGGAATTCGTGAGAAAGCACGTGCTTTAAATCAAGCATTTTCATGGAATAAAGGATTTAAAGAATACTTTGCGGTGAAAGCCACTCCAACACCAGCTATTTTAAAAATTCTTCAAGAAGAGAATTGCGGAGTGGATTGTGCGACAGAAGTCGAACTTTTGATGAGCCATAAAATGGGCTTTACGGATATCATGTTTTCTTCAAATGATACTCCAGCTCAAGAATACGTCTATGCTAAAGAGGTTGGGGCGACCATCAATTTAGATGCCTACGAGGATATTGCATTTTTAAAAGAGGTTGCAGGTCTTCCAGAAACAATTTCTTTGCGTTATAATCCAGGAGGGGTTTTTGCCTTAGGAACAGATATTATGGATCATCCAGAAGAATCAAAATTTGGCATGACCAAGGATCAGTTATTACAGGGATTTAAAGAGTTAAAAGAAGCAGGGGTTAAGGAATTTGGGATCCATTCTTTTTTAGCTTCAAATACCGTTACCAATGATTACTATCCTGTTTTGGCACGTCAGTTATTTGAGTTGGCTTTAGAGATTCGTGAAAAAACAGGGGTGACTTTGAGTTTTATTAACCTCTCAGGTGGTATTGGCGTAAATTACTATCCTGATCAAGAGCCAAACGACATTGCTCTTATTGGTGAGGGAGTAAGAAAGGCTTATGAGGAGGTTTTAACACCTGCTGGAATGGGTGATGTGAAAATCTTTACAGAGCTTGGACGTTTTATGTTAGCTCCGCATGGTCTTTTAGTGACAAAGGTCTTGCACCGTAAAGAAACTTATCGAAAATATGTTGGAGTAGATGCCAGTGCTGTCAACCTTCTTCGCCCAGCCATGTATGGTTCTTATCACCACATTACTAACATGGACAATCCTAATGGCAATGAAAAGGAAGTTGTTGATGTTGTTGGCGGACTTTGTGAAAATAATGATAAATTTGCTGTACAAAGAGAGCTACCTCTAACAAAAATTGGGGATACTTTGGTCATTCATGATGCGGGTGCGCATGGTTTTTCTATGGGGTATCAATATAATGCTAAACTTCGCTCAGCAGAATTACTCTACCAAGAAGATGGAACGATTCGCTTGATTCGTCGTGCTGAAACTCCATCAGATTATTTCGCAACCGTTGAGGGATTTGATTTTTAAGATTGATAAGAAAGATTGAATTTAATTCAATCTTTTTATTTATAAAAGGTCCAATCGTAGAATTATTTAACTTGTAGGACTTCCTCTTTTTTGTCAAATGATCAGAAATTTGCTATAATAGGTGAGTAAAAAAACTAGGAGAAAAAATATGATGCCAGTTTGGATTGCTATTTTATTGATTATTGTTGCTCTTGTTGCAGGTCTTGTTGGGGGAACCTTTATTGCCCGCCGTCAAATGGAAAACTATCTTGAGGAAAATCCACCTCTTAATGCTGATGTGATTCGTACTATGATGAGTCAAATGGGTCAAAAACCTAGTGAAGCTAAGGTGCAACAGGTTGTTCGCCAAATGAACAAACAACAAAAAGCTGCTAAAGAACAAGCTAAAAAGAAAAAATAATTTTTTGAAATAAGACTAGGGAACCCTAGTCTTATTTTAGAAAGAAGATAAAATGGATAATAGACCAATTGGTTTTTTAGATTCAGGTGTTGGAGGCTTGACGGTTGTCCGCGAGTTGATGAGACAACTGCCTCATGAAGAGATTATATATATCGGTGATTCAGCTCGTGCCCCTTATGGCCCTAGACCTGCTGAGCAAATTAAAGCTTATACTTGGGAATTGGTTAATTTTTTATTGACCAAAGATGTTAAAATGATCGTTTTTGCCTGTAATACCGCAACGGCTGTTGCTTGGGAAGAAGTTAAAGAGAAGCTCGATATTCCAGTTTTAGGTGTCATCTTGCCAGGCTCTAGTGCAGCTATTAAATCTACTGTAGGTGGTGAAATAGGTGTTATTGCGACTCCCATGACGATTGAGTCAGATATTTATAAAGAAAAAATTAATCGTTTGGCACCAGAAATGCGTGTTCAAAGTTTAGCTTGCCCTAAATTTGTTCCCATCGTCGAGTCAAATGAGACGCAGACCAGCCTAGCGAAAAAGATAGTTTATGAAACTTTGGCTCCATTAGTGGGAAAAGTTGATACACTGATTTTAGGTTGTACCCATTATCCTCTACTGCGTTCGATTATTCAAAATGTTATGGGACCACAGGTGAAGTTGATTGATAGCGGTGCAGAATGTGTTCGGGACATCTCAGTTTTATTAAATTATTTTGAAATTAACCGTAGTAGGCAAGGTGATGTGTTGAATCACCAGTTTTATACCACAGCTAGTCCCTTGGCTTTTAAAGAAATTGCGGAGGCTTGGTTAGGGAGAGATATTAGAGTGGAGCATGTAGAATTATGACAGACCAAATTTATAACTATCAAGATGAGAAAAATTATTTTATTGCAAAATTTGATGCCTTTAATGACTTGACTTGTTTTGGTGGAGATGAGACTTATGAGAGTCTCCAAGATGCATTTCATCAGTTAACTAAGGCTTTAAAAATTGATAAGCTTCAAGTCCATGTGGCAATGTGGGGATCCATCTTTAGTTTTTATAGCTTTTTAATTGATACTATCAATCATCAGGAAAATCGTCAGTTAAAATTAGTGCAACATCAAGGTGCGCTTCTAGTGACAGAGGCTAACCAAGTATTAATGGTTCACTTGCCTAAAGAAGGTCTTAGTTTAGAAGAGTTTTTTGGAAAATCCTCAGAAACTAACACTATTGGAGATACTATCTTGATTGCGACACGCAATGAAGGAAAAACAAAAGAGTTCCGTAAGTTATTTGGGAAATTAGGGTTAAAGGTGGAGAACCTTAACGATTACCCTGATTTACCCGAGGTGGCAGAAACTGGTTTGACCTTTGAAGAAAATGCTCGATTAAAAGCAGAAACGATTTCGCAGTTAACGAATAAGATGGTCTTAGCAGATGACTCAGGATTAATGGTTGATGTCTTAGGAGGAATGCCAGGAGTTTGGTCAGCACGTTTTGCGGGTCCAGATGCTACAGATGCTGCGAATAACGCTAAATTATTGCATGAGTTGGCGATGGTTTTTGATATGGAAAATCGAACTGCTCATTTCCATACCACTTTAGTTGTTGCATCACCAAACAAAGAAAGTTTAGTTGTAGAAGCTGACTGGGATGGGTATATTGCAACTATTCCTAAAGGAGAAAATGGTTTTGGTTATGATCCGCTCTTTTTAGTAGGAGAAACTGGAAAAACATCGGCAGAATTATCTGCTGAAGAGAAAAATGAAATATCTCACCGTGGTCAAGCTGTTAAGAAGTTAATGGAGGTCTTTCCATCATGGCAAAATACAGATTAATTGTAATGAGTGATTCTCATGGGGATCGCCAGATTGTTGAAGCCATTCGGGAGAAATATTTAGGAAAAGTCGATGCTATTTTTCACAATGGAGACTCGGAGCTCCCGTCGGATGATGTCATCTGGTCAGGGATAGAAGTTGTCCGTGGAAATTGTGATTATGATAGTGGCTATCCAGAAAATCGAGTGACAAAGTTTCCTGATCTCGTGGTAGCCCAAACACATGGACATTTATATCATATTAATTTTGAGTGGCATCGTTTAGATTTATTTGCACAAGAAGCTGATGCTGATATTTGTTTGTATGGACATTTGCATCGTCCAGCTGCTTGGAAAAACGGAAAAACACTTTTTATCAATCCAGGGAGTGTCTCTCAACCTAGAGGAGAGATTAACGAACGTTTGTATGCTAAGATTGAAATTGATGAAGCTACTATTAAGGTTGATTACTATACTAGAGACCATCAACTCTACTCTGATTTATCAAAGGAATTCTCAAGATGATTGCAAAAGAATTTGAAGACTTTTTGACGGGACAGTTGGACACTTACCTTATCCCTGCAGATCAGTTGGCAATTTTTGTAGATACCCACCACATTGATCATGTGATGCTACTATTGGCAAATAATGGCTATTCTAGAGTCCCTGTGATTACTAATGATAAAAAATATGTTGGGACCATCAGTATGTCTGATATCATGAATTATCGCTATTAGCATGAGTTGGCAGACTGGGAATTGTCACAGACTGATATTGCTTTAGCTGTAAGTGATAAGATTGAAACCATTAATTTAAATGCTAGTTTAACAGAGGTACTGCATAAGCTTGTTGATAATCCCTTTTTACCTGTAGTGACAGACAACAATAGTTTTGTCGGGATTATTACTCGTAAAGCTGTTTTAAAAGCTGTTAATGCTTTATTACATGAATTTACGGATCATTATAGCATTACAAAAAAATAAAAGGCAGTGATGGTGAATGCTTTAATGACCTTTTATAAAAGACGTTTACCCTAATGACAGACGATCACAATAGAAAGATGATTTTGGGAATTGAGTAATGATATTAGATTTAGTAGAAGCTTTTATTGAGGAGAAGAAGTTATCGGCAAATTCTCGACAATCTTATTATTATGATTTGCAACAATTTATGAAAGTTGTAGATGGACAAATAAGAGAGAGTAAGTTACGCTTATACGAAGCTTCTCTAGTGGATTTAAAAGTATCTGCTAAAAAACGGAAAATATCTATAGTCAATCAATTTTTGTATTATCTTTATTCTAAGCAAGCAGTTGAGCATTATTTTCGTTTGGAAAACCGCGAAAAATTAGATAAAGAACCGATACAGGATGCAGTGCTGGATTTGGAGTTTTATTCTGTTCAAACTGACTATCCTAAAGGAAAATTGATTGCCTTGTTAATTTTGGAGTGTGGCTTATCACCAAATGAGTTACTTCAATTGAAAGTAGAAGACATTGATCTTACTTTTCAGGTAATGGCTATTAGTCGTGACGGGCATCATCGTATTATCAAGTTATCTTCTAATTTGGCAGAGTATTTAGAGGATTATCTTTCTTCACAGCTTTATCTTTTTGAGCATCAGGGGAAGGTCTATTCGCGACAATGGATTTTTAACCAATTGCGCTTTTTCTTGGAAGAGCAAGGTTTATCAGATTTAAATGCTCAAAGATTAAGAGAGCAGTATATCTTATGTCAGAAACAAAAAGGCCTTAATAGTTTGGAGATTGCTAAAACCTTAGGGTTGAAGAGTCAAGTAACACTGGAGAAATATTTTAAGTGATATGGAGATAAAGATAAAAGATTTTGAAGGTCCCTTAGACCTTTTGTTGCATCTTGTGTCAAAATATGAGATGGATATTTATGACGTCCCTATTGCTGATGTGATTGAACAGTATCTTGCTTATATTAAGACTTTACAGGCTATGCGTTTAGAAGTGGCTGGAGAATATATGGTAATGGCCAGTCAGCTAATGTTAATTAAAAGTAAAAAACTCTTACCGAAAGTTGCTAGTCAGATAGTAGATGAGGAAGATCTGGAACAAGAATTACTTGAGCAAATTGAGGAGTACAGTCGTTATAAGATAGCCAGTCAATATCTCGGTAAGCAACATACCAAACGTGCCCACTTCTTTTCAAAAGAAAAAACAGAATTAGTGTATGAAGATATTGAATTGCTTCCTGATAAGACGGTTATTGATTTGTTTTTAGCTTTCTCTAAAGTGATCTCCGAGCATCAAAGTAAAGGGTCTCAGATGGAGACAACAGTGGTGGCAGAGGATTATAAAATTGAAGATATGATGGTTGAGATTGACACCATTTTAAGCGCCAATAAACAAATCCTTCTTAGCCAGTTATTTAGTAAGCGACAGCATAAGAATGAGTTGATTACATTATTTTTAGCTATTTTAGAATTGATTAAAGTACAATCTTTAAGAATAGAGCAGTCTGAAAATTTTGGGGAAATTCTTTTAATGAAGGAGGAGAGATGAGCAGTCTCGCAAAAATAGAGGCACTTTTATTTATAGCAGGAGAAGAGGGACTAAGTTTACGGCAATTAGCAGAAATGTTAGAGATGCCTCCAACTGGTTTAGTCCAATCTTTAGAAAAATTAAAAGATAAATATAAGGCAGATGAAGAGAGTGCTTTGTGGCTGATTAGTACAGCCAATCAATACCGTCTAGTGACAAAAGAAGACCATGCTGATCTTCTGCGCCAATATGCAAAAACACCGATCAATCAGAGTTTGTCTCGGGCCAGTATGGAGGTTTTATCTATTATTGCTTATAAGCAGCCGATTACACGTATTGAAATAGATCAGATTAGAGGAGTGAATTCAAGTGGTGCAATTGGTAAATTATTGGCCTTCAATTTGATTGCGGTAGCTGGTCATAAAGAGGTTATTGGTCGTCCAAAGTTATATGAAACAACAGCCTATTTTCTAGATTTTATGGGAATTAATCATATAGAAGAATTACTGGATATTTCAAGCTTAGAAGAGGAAGAAGGCGAAATTAATCTATTTGAGGAAAGAGAGTTAGAGGAAGAAAATGAGAATTAATAAATATATTGCTCATGCTGGTTTATGTAGTCGACGAAAAGCTGAGGCTTTAATTCAACAAGGTTTGGTAACAATTAATGGAAAGGTTGTGACAGAGCTCTCTACTACTGTTAAATCAGGTGATAGAGTAGAAGTTGAAGGAACTCCAATCTATAATGAAGAGAAAGTTTACTACCTCTTAAATAAGCCACGCGGTGTCATTTCTAGCGTATCAGATGAAAAAGGAAGAAAGACTGTAATTGATTTACTGCCAGATGTTAAAGAGCGAATCTATCCAGTTGGTCGCTTAGACTGGGATACATCAGGTTTATTAATTCTGACAAATGATGGAGATTTTACAGATAAGATGATCCATCCTAGAAATGAAATTGATAAGGTGTATCTTGCGCGTGTTAAGGGGCTTGCAACTAAGGAAAACCTTCGTCCCTTGGTCAAAGGGATTATGATTGATGGTAAAAAAACCAAGCCAGCCCGTTATACCATTTTAAAGACAGATCGTGAAAAAGATCGCTCAGTAGTGGAATTAGTGATTCATGAAGGGCGCAATCATCAAGTTAAGAAGATGTTTGAGGCTATTGGCTTGCCAGTCGATAAGCTATCACGTACGCGTTTTGGGACTCTAGACTTATCAGGGCTTCGACCAGGTGAAGCACGCCGTCTAAACAAAAAAGAAGTTAGTCAACTTCACAATGCAGCGATTACAAAACAAAAATGACATCATTTTTTATTTATTTGGTAAAGTTATATCAAAAGGGGATCTCCCCTTTTTTTCCAGCAACCTGTCGTTTCCAGCCAACTTGCTCCCAGTATATGATCATAGCGATCGAAAAACATGGGCTCAAGGGAATTTTAATGGGAATCGCCCGCATTTTACGTTGTCATCCTCTAACAAAAGCAGGAGAAGATCCTGTACCTGATCATTTTACTTTGAAAAGAACTAGGAAAAGATGACCTCTAGCTAGAGACTTTTGGTATAAAGATTAGAAAAACACTCCTGCGATGACAATCTCAGGAGTGTTTTTGTAGGGGATTAGATTTTAGACCAAGTCTTTGGTAAGAATAGCAGGAGAAGAGGATAGATTTCCAATCGTCCAGCAATCATGGCAAAAGAAAGTAATAATTTTGAAAATGGACTAAAAATCGCAAAGGTTTCATTTGTTCCTAAAAGAGGACCGATATTATTAAATGTACTAGCAGCAGCACTAATGACAACCATAAAATTGTTATTATCCAGGCTGATAATTAAGACAAGGAAGATAAAAATCATGGTATAGACTGAAAGGTATTTCAAGACACCACTTTGAGTTTCCTTATCTAACACGCTATCATTAATGTGTAACGAGTGAACACGGTTTGGAAATAAGCTAGCTAAAATCTGATTTTTAGCTATTTTTGAAAGGATTAAACCACGGATAACCTTAAACCCGCCAGCTGTGGAACCAGCACAGCCACCAATAAACATCAATAGTAATAAAATATATTGTGAAAATAAAGGCCATACAGTTAAGTCTGTTATTGGAAACCCAGTAGTTGTAATAACAGTCGATACTTCAAAGAAGATTAGCTCCAGTGCCGTTTTATCAGAGTTGTAAATTCCTCCCGTATTTAAGAAAATTAATAATGTTGAAGTAGCGACAATCAGTAAGTAAAGTCGCAATTCTTCATCTTTCAAGACGATTTTGACTTTTCTTAGCAATAATAGATAGTAGAGGTTAAAGTTCACACCAAATATTAGGGTCCCAATAGCAACAAGCATCGTAATGAGAGAGCTATTGTAGTGAGCGATACCATCATTATAGACTGTAAAACCTCCTGTACCAGCTGACCCCATGGCTGTGATGAAGCTGTCAAATAAAGGCATGCCAGCTAGATATAATATCACAGTAAAAATTGCAAACATAGCCAAATAAATAATATAGAGGATTTGTGCAGTATCTTTTAGCTTGGATACAATTTTTCCAAAAACAGGACCAGGAACCTCAGCCCGCATGACTTCTAAGTGGGCATTTTTTGTGTTATTCATGATGGCTAAGGCAAAAACCAGTACGCCCATTCCTCCAATGAGGTGGGTAAAACTTCTCCAGAAAATCATGGAGTGGCTTAAAACAGAAACATCAGGAAGTATAGTTGCCCCAGTAGTTGTAAATCCAGAACTTGTTTCAAAAAAAGCATCAATCAAGCTAGGAATTTGACCACTAAAAACAAAAGGAAGTGCACCAAAAAAGGACCATAAAATCCAGCAGAGAGCAACAATCAGGACTCCCTCTTTGGTATAGATATGATAATTTTTTGGCTTAAAAAGCTGTCCTAATATCCCAAATACTAGAAGTATTCCAATCGTTTTTAAAATAGCAGATATGATAAGCAAATCTTCTTTATAAATCAGCGCGACAATTAAGGGAAGGATAAGCAATACAGCTTCAATTAGCAAGAGTTTTGAAAGCAAGTAGCGAACCATTGATCTATTCATTTATACTACCTCGCTAACAAGTCATAAATATGGGTCACATTTTTTAAGAGTGTGATGACAACGACCTTATCCCCAATTTCCAAACTATCTTCTCCCGTAGGGAAAATAGGCTTTCCTTTACGGATAATGCCTACAATTAAAACATTGTTTCTAAAAGCTATAGAAGAAAGTTTTTTACCAGCCAGCTTATTTTGCTCTCTGACTTCAAATTGTAGGGTTTCTATTCTACCATGAGCTAAGTGGTGCATAGCCTCTAAGCTAGAGTGTTGTGCATTTACGCGACCGCGGATAAAGTGCATAATAGAATCAACGGCGATATTTTTAGGCGTTACAATAGTAGAAAATTCTTTGTGATCAATAATTTCTAAAAGACTTGTTCGATTGACTTTAGTGATATTTTTTTGAACGCCAATACTTTCTAAGAACATGGAGGCTACAATATTTTCTTCATCAACTCCAGTTAATGTGGCTACAGCATCAAAACCAGCAGCATTTTCTTCTAACAAGACATCTTTTGCGGTACCATCTCCATGTACAACATGGATTTTAGGAAATTCTTGACTAAAAAATTCAGCACGATCCAGATGATGTTCAATGATCTTAACATTAATTTTGGTATTTTTTAAAATATTAAGGAGATAGTAGGAAATTTTTCCAGCTCCAATGAGCATGAGGTTTTTGACAATTTTAGCCTTGACAAAGTTATGGAATAGGACCATTTCAACGCGATTTCCAGTTACAAAAATTTTGTCTCCCGGTAAAATGGTTTGCTCCCCATCAGGAATGAGCACCTCTTGTCCACGTTCAATGGCACAGACTAGGATATTTCCAAATTTTTTTCGGAACTGATTGAGTGACATTTGACAGAGTTTATTAGATTCAGTAATCTTAAATTCCATCAACATGACACGACCATTCACAAAATGTTCTACAGATTGTGCATTTGGAAAATCAATGGTATTTGCGATATAACGAGCTGTTAGTAATTCTGGATTGATAATAAGTGAGAAACCAAGAAAATTCTGATCTTTGAAATAAGGGTTAGAGTATTCAGGATTTCTAACACGAACCACAGTTTCTTTGGCCCCCATTTTTCTTGCTAAAACGGCCGCTACCATGTTAAGCTCATCTTTATCTGTGAGAGCAATAAAGATGTCACAATCTTGAACATCCGCTTGCTCTAAAATCTTATGGTTGGCCCCATTTCCTAGGATACCGATGATATCATAGCGCTTGGTGATTTTTTTCAAAACACTTTCTTTTTCTTCGATTAAGATGACATCATGCTTTTCTTCAACAAGTGATCGGCAAAGGGCAGTTCCAACTTTTCCTCCGCCAATAACAATAATTCTCATGTTAAACCTCCAAATGATACCTTTTATCATACTCTTTTTTTGCCAAAAAATCATTAGTTTTTTCTTAATTATAATAAACTGAAATAGTCCTGTAACATTTTTTGATGCCCTCTAAAAATAATGGAAAAAAACGAAAAAATAGGTTGACAATGGTCACATAAGTGATATAATTATCACATGCTATTCGCTGGTTTAAATCAAACCTGTTATGATTTAAGTTAACGAATCATCCCAAACCACGCTGTTTGCTGAGCTAGACTCCGGGCAGCGTGGTTATTTTTATGTAAAAATAACTAGGAGGAATCAATGTCTCAAGTATCTTTTGGTCGTAATCATATTGTTTTATTTGAACCTCAAATTCCACAAAATACAGGAAATATTGCTAGAACCTGTGCGGCTACTAATAGTCCACTACATATCATTAAGCCAATGGCCTTTCCGATTGATGATAAAAAAATGAAACGAGCAGGTTTAGACTATTGGGATAAATTAGATGTTCATTTTTATGATAGTATAGAGGAATTTATGGCTTCGTATCAAGGGGAACTTCATCTAATCACTAAATTTGCAGATCAAACTTATTCAGATGCTGATTTGAATAAAGAGGGTGATCACTATTTTATGTTTGGACGAGAAGACAAAGGGCTGCCAGAGGAGTTTATGCGCCAGCATCCTGAAAAAGCTCTTCGTATTCCAATGAATGATGAACATGTCAGAAGTTTAAATGTTTCAAATACTGCTTGTATGATGGTTTATGAAGCTCTTCGTCAACAAAACTTTGAGGGGTTGGAGTTGAGCCACCGTTATGATGGAGATAAACTGAAATAAATTCTGATTTTTAAAAAAGTAAAAAACATATGTTATACTAGTATGAGTTAAAGGAGGTTCAGATAATGGCAAGTAAAAAAATGTTGCACGCTTGTTTACGTGTAGAAAATCTTGAAGCATCTCAAAAATTTTATGAGGAAGCATTTGGCTTTAAGGAAACACGTCGTAAAGACTATCCAGAGCATCAGTTTACCTTGGTTTATCTCGCTTTAGAGGGAGATCCTTTTGAAATTGAGCTAACTTATAACTATAATCATGGTCCATATACTGTTGGAGATGGTTTTTCTCATCTTGCATTATCTTCTGATGATTTAGAGGCTGATAATGCCAAACATAAGGCTTTGGGGTATCCCACAACAGATATCAGTGGTCTTCCAGGAAATCCAGGACATTATTATTTTGTTACTGACCCTGATGGTTATCGTGTAGAAGTTATTCGTGAAGATTAAGAAGTTGTAAGTGAGAGGCTATCACTACAAATAGCTTTCCTATATTTCCCTTGCACTTTAAAAGTTAGTGAGATGTCCTAACTTTTAAAGTGCTTTTTTACTGATTTTTAGTTTAAAAATATAGCAAAAATTACTAATTAAAGATAAATGACTTGTCAAATTTTTATTTTTTTGTTAAGATAAAAGTGTCTTCAGGGCAGGGTGAAAATCCCGACCGGCGGTGACAAGTCTAGGATTACTAGATTTGAAGTCCGTGAGCGCAAGCTGATGTGGTGCAATTCCACAACCGACAGTATAGTCTGGATGGGAGAAGACCAAGTTTTTTGTGCTGGCTTTTTTAGTGTACAAAAATAGTTGGACCTTCTTTCAAATTGTAAAATTTGGAGGAATTTTTTATGTCTAAGACAAGAAAGTTGGCCTATGTGGCCTTGTTGGGAGCACTTTCTTTTGTGCTCATGCTAGTAGATTTTCCTATTATTCCAGGAGCAGATTTCTTGAAGGTAGAACTTAGTATTTTACCTATTTTAGTAGGATTAACGCTCTTTGGACTTAAAGAAGCCTACGTTATCTTAGTATTGAGAACGCTTTTAAAATTAGTATTAAATAACCAAGGCATCTCGACCTTAATTGGTTTACCAATGAACGTGCTTGCACTAGGGGTGTTTATCTTATTTTTTTCACTTATATGGAAAAAAGAAAAAACACGCTTACAGTTTGTACTGGCAGGTTTATTAGGAACCTTGAGTTTAACAGGAGTAATGCTTTTGTTAAATTATTTCTATGCGATTCCTTTATATGCGACGTTTGCAAACTTTGATATTGAAAAACTTATTGGTATTGGTCGGTATATGATCGGGATGGTCCTCCCCTTTAATCTGATTCAAGGGCTAATTTTTACACTTTCTTTTGCTTTACTTTATCTTTCGCTTAAGCCTTTATTGCTAAAATATTCTTATGAAAAATAAACAACTTTATCTTACAAGAGCTTCCTTTGCTATTTTAGCCTTTGTGATGCTCGGTTATGTCGTTCGATTTTACCCAGAGCAGTTGGTGGTCTTTGATCAACCGATTCAATCTGCTATTCGAGGCTCTCTGCCTGACTTTTTAACCTCGCTGTTTAAAAGTATTACCCTTGTAGGAAATACGTCCACTCAGGTGATTTTAGTCCTAGCAATCTCTGCCTTTCTTTATTTTGTCAAAAAATGGAAAGTTGAAGCTGGGCTGGTTGCCTTAAGTGGCGTTTTAGCTGGTGTGCTCATTGTCGTTTTAAAAAATATTTACGATCGTCCTCGTCCTTCGATAGAACATCTTGTTCATGCAGATGGTTTTTCATTTCCAAGTGGGCACTCTTTAGGAGCCTTCTTGATTTTTGGCAGTCTTCTGATTATTCTTCATCAGCGTTTGGAAAAAAGCTGGCGCAAAACAGTGTTTGAAGCTCTGTTAGTCCTTTTGATTGCTTTTGTTGGTTTGTCACGGATATATTTAGGGGTTCACTATCCAACGGATGTTTTGGCAGGTTTTGTGATGGGGTATGGTGTGTTAAATCTCCTGTATCCTTTTTACGATCAAAAACGGTTTGAATGGCGTTTTCAAGCCAAACAAAAATAAGTCAGACAGGAGAGCTCAATAGATTTTTAAACAAAGGTTGGTACAGCCATCCTTTTTCTTTTGCTTTTTTTCCTTGCTGCAAAGTGCTATAATAATCCCTATGACAGAAAAAGTGAGGACGCTATGATAAAACGACCGATTCATCTTTCCCATGACTTTTTAGCTGAGGTCTTGGACAAAGAAAGTGTCGCAGTAGATGCGACAATGGGAAATGGAAATGATACGCTTTTTTTAGCACAATTAGCTAAAAAAGTCTATGCTTTTGATATTCAACAGCAAGCATTAGAAAGAACAAGGCAACGCTTGAAAGAGGCTGGTATTAGCAATGCAGAGCTTATCTTAGAAGGGCATGAAACCGTTGGGAACTATGTTGATCGTATTCGTGCAGCTATTTTTAATTTAGGCTACCTTCCAAGTGCAGATAAGAGCGTCATTACGGTTCCTAAGACAACCTTGTCTGCGCTTGAACAGATTTTGGAGCGTCTAGAAGTAGGCGGACGAGTAGCTATTATGGTTTATTATGGTCATGAGGGGGGAAGTTATGAAAAAAATGCCCTATTACATTATGTCGAGGATCTGCCGCAAGAATATTTCACTGTAATGGCTTACCAACCTCTTAATCAAATTAACACGCCACCTTTTTTAATTATGATTGAAAAATTGAAGGAAACAGAAAATGGAAACTAATGTACTGGAAAAAATTACGCAGATGCGTCAAAAATACATTGAGAATAAACCTAAACATCACGTTGCCCAAGAAAGAGTTGCCTTTCAAGATAAAAAGATTTTAAAAATTCAAAAAAAGTTAGCAGCTTTAGAATTAGAAAAATGTCAGCGGAGATTGGAAGCGCGAGATGTCTCAGTGATTGAGGAAAAAATTAATAAACAAAGGGAACTCTATGGGCATTGTTGCCAAAAACGTTAGGAGGTCTTTATGCATTTTGCCATTATGTTGATCACTTTTTTATTGGCTTTGATTTTGTCCAATGTTATCAACAGGATGCTCCCTAAACTTCCTTTGCCCTTTATTCAGTTAGTTTTTGGACTTTTGTTAGGTTTATTCTACCAAGGCTCTGAGTTTAAACTAGACGGAGAGTTATTTCTAGCATTTGTGATTGCCCCTATTAACTTTAGAGAGGGGCAGGAAAGTGACATTGCTAGCTTTTTAGAGCACCGCTCTATTATATTGTATCTGATTCTCCCTACTGTCTTTGTGACCACACTGGTCCTAGGTTACTTTTCTGGTATCTTTCTTCCTATTGAGATGCCTTTAGCAGCTTGCTTTGCTCTAGGGGCGGCTCTTGGTCCGACAGATGCCGTGGCTTTTATTTCAATGGCAAACCGCTTTAATTTTCCAAAGAGTGTTGAAAATATTTTAAAGTCAGAAGGGCTTTTAAATGATGCGAGCGGCTTAGTTGCTTTTGAGTTTGCTGTGGCAGCCTTACTGACAGGGACTTTTTCTTTAGCACATGCTAGTTTACAACTATTATGGTCGATATTAGGTGGCTTTTTAATTGGTTTTAGCCTATCGTTGTTGAGTCGTTGGAGTTTATCCTTACTTGAAAAATTTGATGCAGCAGATGTTACAGGGGCACTCTTACTGGAGCTGTCTTTACCGCTTTTAGCTTATTTTATTGCTAGTGAAGTCGGTGTCTCAGGTATCATTGCAGTCGTGATAGCAGGGGTGATGCAGGCGAGACGCTTGAAGAAAATCACCTTATTTGATGCTCAAGTTGATAAGGTGTCCCATGTTGTGTGGGATACGGTGATTTTTCTTTTAAACGGCTTGGTTTTTATGGTCTTTGGATTTGAAATGACCCATATTTTGGAACCAGCTTTGACCAGTCCACTTTATAGTAATTGGCACCTTCTAGGGATTGTCATTGCAGTGACAGCTTTGTTATTTTTAACCCGATTTTTACTTTTGGGACTTTACTACTTTTGGGAAAGCAGACGTTTAAAAAATTCGTTTTCATCTTATATTCAAGATATTTTGCTATTAACATTTTCTGGTGTCAAAGGGACAGTGTCTATAGCTACTATTCTTTTATTGCCAGAGACAGATTCCCTTCAATATAGTTTAACTCTTTTTACTGTTGGTGCCGTTACTCTATTGAGTTTTTTGACAGGCTTAGTTGTTCTTCCCTACTTAGCAGGAGAAGGGAGTGAGGAGGTTAATCATGTGTCTCAAATTTCCATTTTAGCTGATGTTGTTCAAATCTTAGAAGAAGATGTAAAAAATAGCACAGAAAAAGCCGCCTTATATGCTGCTATTGACAATTATAAAGACCGTATTGAACGCTTGATTTTGGAACAAGAACCGAGTGAGGTTAAGCGTGAATTAGCCATCATCCAACTATTGATTATCGACATTGAAAGTGATGGCTTAGAGTATGCCTTGTCTAAAGGGCGTATTAACTTGAAAGAATACCGTATCTATCAACGGTATTTAAAAGTGTTAGAAGGTCAGGTTAATAGAGGATTTGTCTCAAATTTTGCATATGGTTTTCGGATATTCTTACGTGTCTTAAGAGCTGTCTTACATGAGGTGACTAGCTTTGGGTATCGCATAAGACAAGTTTTAAAAAAAGAAGACCGACAACGATTTCAGCTGAGTCAAGATAATCGTGACCATCTAGCAGATGTTTATCTACAAAATACGGAGCTTGTGTTAGATGCTTTAGAGGAGCTTGAGGGGGTTTATAGTCCAGCCTTAGTGAATTTCCTTCAAATGTCACGTCTTCAAGAGGCAGAAGTGATGGCATCAGGTGCTTTTGTTGAGAGGGTTTTAACACGAGCAAGACCAAATAATATGGATGAGCTTTTACGAGGATATTACTTAGAGCGAAAACTGATTTCAGAGTATCAAGACAAGGGCATCTTAACAGCAGAGGAAGCCAAACGTCTTAGAAAAAATGTTAATGAACTCGAAAGCTATTCCTTAAATGAGGTTGATCATAACTTTTTAGAACCAGCCTCTGTCTAATTTTTATCCCCAACCAAACAGGACCTAACCACTCATTGAAGGAGTAGTTAGGTCCTGTTTTTATGGCTCTATAATTTCTGTAGTGGGTAAGAACACCGTGGAAATTATGGAGCCTTTTTGAATATAGAAAAAAAGTCCCATATGACCTATAATGAAAAGCGACTAAACTATCATTCTAGAAAGGTTCATA
>NZ_JBRUDG010000003.1:0-102457 GCF_053203725.1 Streptococcus porcorum
CCATATGAACCCTTTCTAATGTGAGTTTCGTCGCTTTTCATTATAGGTCATATGGGACCTTTTTCTATATTCAAAAAGGCTCCATAATTTCCACGGTGTTCTTACCCACTACAGAAATTATAGAGCCCTTAATTTTTAATCAAAGTTAACGTATTCTTTTTGAAGTTCAAGAACTTCTTCTGCTGTTGCACATTCTGTCAATGCACGGTTTGCATATTCTTGCATTTTAGCAGTGTCAAGTTTCTTCATAAGGCTACGCGTACGAAGAACTGATGTAGCACTCATAGAGAACTCATCAAGTCCCATTCCGACAAGAAGTGGCACAGCTTGTTGGTCACCAGCCATCTCACCACACATACCAGCCCATTTACCTTCAGCATGTGCTGCTTTGATAACATTGTTGATCAAGCGAAGGATAGAAGGGTTGTATGGTTGGTAAAGGTATGATACTTGTTCGTTCATACGGTCCGCAGCCATTGTGTATTGGATAAGGTCGTTTGTACCAATTGAGAAGAAGTCAACTTCTTTGGCAAATTGGTCTGCAAGCATGGCTGCTGCCGGAATCTCAATCATGATACCCACTTGAATATTATCTGAAACTGCTACACCTTCAGCTTTAAGATTCGCTTTTTCTTCTTCAAGGATAGCTTTTGCTGCACGGAATTCTGTCAACAAGGCAACCATTGGGAACATGATACGAAGTTGACCATGTACTGATGCACGAAGAAGGGCACGCAATTGCGTACGGAACATTTGATTACCAGTTTCAGAAATAGAGATACGAAGGGCACGGAAACCAAGGAATGGGTTCATTTCGTGTGGAAGGTCGAAGTAAGGAAGTTCTTTATCCCCACCGATATCCATTGTACGAACCACAACTGGTTTACCATTCATGCCTTCAAGAACAGCCTTGTAAGCTTCGTATTGCTCATCTTCTGTTGGGAAATCTTGTGAGTCCATGTACAAGAACTCTGTACGATAAAGTCCAACAGCTTCTGCACCGTTATTGTTGACCCCTTCAACATCTTTAGGTGTACCGATATTAGCAGCTAATTCAAAGTGTTTGCCATCAGCTGTAACAGTTTGTGCATCTTTAAGAAGTGCCCACTCTGCTTTTTGCTTAGCATAAGCTTCACCTGCTGCTTTAAATTCTGCAATTTGCTCTTCTGTTGGGTTGATAATCACCTCACCAGTGATACCGTTAACCGCTAAAACATCCCCTGATTTTACAATTTCTGTGATGTTGTTTGTACCAAGTACCGCTGCAATCTCGAGGGTACGCGCCATGATAGCTGAGTGACTTGTACGGCCACCAATGTTTGTTACAAAAGCTTTAACGAAGTTTGCATCTAATTGTGCTGTATCTGATGGTGTCAAATCGTGTGCAATCACAATTGACTCTTCATCAATCGTTGCTGGGTTTGGTAATTTTACACCAAGAAGGTGAGAAAGAACACGTTTAGCAACGTCACGGATATCTGCTGCACGCTCTTGCATATATGGATTATCTTCCATACCTTCAAAGAGGGCAACAAACATATCTGTTACTTCTTTAAGTCCTGCTTCAGCATTAACTTGTTTGGCACGAATCGTTTCTTTGATCTGACCAATCATTTCTGGGTCAGCAAGAACCATTAAGTGAGCGTCAAATACTTGTGCCGCTTCTTCTCCAAGCGTACCTACTGCTTTTTCACGGATAACAGAAAGCTCGTTTTGTGAAGCCTCGAGGGCTGCATCCAAACGAGCTTCTTCTGCATTGGTATCATTGACTGAAACAGTCTCAAATGACAAATCCGGTTGAACAAGTAGATATGCTTTAGCAACAGCAACACCATCAGATGCCGCAATTCCTTTAAGCATTTCTGTCATAGTCTTATGCCAATCCTTCTTTTGTCATTGTTTCTGCGATAGCTGCGATAGCATCATCAGCATCTGCACCTTCAGCGTTAATAGTAACGTCAGCACCTTGGCCAACACCAAGACTCATAACACCCATGATTGATTTAAGGTTAACTGCTTTACCTTTGTAGTCAAGAGTGATATCTGAAGCAAATTTGCTAGCTGTTTGAACAAGCAAAGTAGCTGGACGTGCGTGAATACCTGTTTCTGCAACGATGTGGAAATCTTTTGAAGCCATGTTATGGTTCTCCTTTTTTCTGTTTGAATTTTTAGGTTTTCATAAAATGATAACCCTTACAATGCTATATTATACCATAGTGCTATTTGCTTTTCAAGGTAAAAACATTGTTTTAGGAAAAAAACTGAAATCCCTTTCCTGATTTTCAGATTTTTCTTCTATATAATTTCTCGTTTTAACGCAAATATACTAATGTTCAATAATAACATTAGTATATTAATCGCTTATTCTTTTGAATTATGGATGTTTTCTATTAATTTTTGGCAAAATTGGCTTGTTGTTAGCCCTGTTCCTTTTGACAACTGACTGGCAAAATCAGAAGTAACATCTTGATTGAGAAAAGCTTGTCCGATCGCTCCTGTCACTAGATCTGACGCTTCACTCCATCCGATATATTCTAAGAGCATACAGGCAGAAAGAAGAAGAGAACATGGATTTGCCAAATCTTTACCAGCAATATCTGGAGCTGTCCCGTGGGTCGCTTCAAAAATAGCATGCCCTGTTTGATAGTTAATATTAGCCCCTGGAGAAATACCAATTCCCCCAACTTGAGCTGCTAGAGCATCACTGGCGTAGTCACCGTTTAAATTAGTTAAAGCAACCACTTGATATTGATCTGGGTTTAATAAGATTTGTTGTAAGAAATTATCAGCAATCACATCTGTTATCTCAAGCTGTCCTTTTGCCAATTCTGTTGAATATTCTCTTTCTGCTAGTTCATATCCCCAACACCTAAAGCCACCTTCTGTGAATTTTTGGATATTCCCTTTATGAACAAGAGTGACCTTAGATAAACCATGAGCTAGGGCGTAATCAATCGCTGAGCGGATCAAACGCTCCGATCCTTCTTTTGAGATGGGCTTGATCCCAATACTTGAGCTTTTAGGAAAACGAATACGATCAACACCCATTTCTTCTTGTAAAAATGAAATCAGTTTTTCAACTTCTTCTGTTCCCTCTTCCCACTCAATCCCTGCATAAATATCTTCTGTATTCTCACGAAAGATGGTTATATTGGTTTTTTCAGGCTCCTTTAAAGGACTAGGGACTCCCTTAAAATAGCGAACTGGTCGAACACAGGCATAAAGATCTAACTCTTGACGAAGCGCGACATTCAAAGAACGCCGTCCTCCACCGACTGGTGTTTCTAAAGGTCCTTTAATTGCAACCAAATATTCAGAAATAGTCTTCAGTGTTTCATTAGGCAACCAGTCTCCTGTTTGCTCAAAGGCCTTTTTACCTGCTAGTAACTCTTTCCAAGTTATTCGCCGTTTATTTTTGTAAGCTTTTTCGATAGCTACATCCAAGACCTCTTTTGCATTTTTCCAAATATCCACTCCAACACCATCACCTTCAATATAAGGAATTGTAAGAGTGTCAGGAACAAGTAGGTGCTTGTTTTTCATTTCAATTTTCATATGTTATCTCCTTCCAATTGGAATATACTCAAGATTTTCTTGTCCTAAATAATTGGAACGTGGCCTGATCAGTTTATTATTTTTCTTTTGCTCTTGAATATGTGCAATCCAACCTGAAACTCGACTCATGGCAAAAATCAAAGTAAAAATAGAACTATCAATCCCTAACACATGATAGACCGTCGCCGAATAAAAATCAACATTAGGAATCAGCCCTTTGCTGTTTTTCATATAATCTTCAACTTCTCGAGACAAATCATACCAAATCGCTTCATCTGTCCCTTCTGTTAGTTCCTTAGCCATTTGACGAAGATAAGGTTCTCTAGGGTCCTGAGTTTTATAAACACGATGGCCAAAGCCCATGATTTTTTCGTGAGAATCCAACTTTTCTTTCAGATAAATTTCTGTACTTCCTTGGTCGCGAATTTCTTTTAACATTTCAAAAACACGCTCATTAGCACCACCATGTAAAGGTCCTTTTAAAGCACCAATAGCCGCCGTAACACAAGAATAAATATCCGTCAGAGTAGAAGCACAAACACGCGCTGTAAAGGTTGATGCATTTAATTCATGGTCAGCATGAAGGACTAGAGCCCGATTCATCGCTAAAACTTCTAGCTCACTTGGTTCTTTCCCATTTAACATATAAAGAAAGTTCGCTGCAAACCCAAGATCCTCTCTAGGAGCAATCGGAATCTCTCCCCGACGTAATCTGGCAAAAGTAGCAATAATAGTTGGAATCTTAGCCATCAACTGAATACTTTGTTCATAGGTTGCTTCAACACCATTCTCCTCAGCCTTAACATTATAAACCCCCAAAAGACTCACAGTTGAACGAAGGACACTCATCGGATGAAGGTGCTGACGTGATTGAATCAAGATACACTGCTCCACTGCATCGCTAATCGCATAGTTGGCACGTAGTTCTTTTTCAAAATGTTTCAGCTCAATTTGTGTTGGCAAATGTAAATTCCACAAAAGATAAATGACTTCTTCAAAACTGGCATTATTGTCCATCAATTCTGAGATACTATAACCCGCATATGATAAGCGGTCATCAACAATCGAGCTAATCCTTGTATCACAGGCAATCGTATCTTTTAATCCATTAGCTTGCGTCATAGCCTGCTCCCTTCAATTTTTTACGGACTACCATTGGTAAAATCCCACCATTTTTATAGTAACGAATATCAGCATCCGCATCAAAACGTAAACGAACTTGAAAGACTTTTTCAGCTTTGTCATCTTTAGCATAAACCGTTACCAAAGCCCCTACTTCTAGAGTATCTGGCAAAATAATGTCATAGCTCTCAAAACCTGTCAAACCTAAGCTGTCAGCAGATTGACCCTCCAAAAACTGAAGAGGAAGAACTCCCATCATCACCAAATTAGACCGATGAATACGCTCAAAGCTCTCAGCTAAAACAGCCTTCACTCCCAAAAGGCTGGTCCCTTTTGCAGCCCAGTCACGACTTGACCCCATGCCATAGTCACGTCCTGCAATAATTAATGTAGGAACATCACTCTCTTTGTAGGCCATCGCCGCATCGTAAATCGAAACCATCTCTCCCTTATATCGCGTATAACCACCAATTTTCCCTTCTGCTAACTGGTTGTTAATACGAATATTGGCAAAAGTCCCTCGCATCATCACCTCATGATTTCCCCGACGACTACCATAGGAATTAAAATCTTGATAGGTTACGCCATGCTCCTCAAGATAAGTAGCTGCAGGACTGCCTTTAGCAATATTTCCAGCTGGAGAGATATGGTCCGTGGTGACGGTATCTCCAAACTTGGCTAAAACACGCATATTTTTTAAAGGAGCTAGGTTTACTTCTTG
Organism: Streptococcus porcorum; assembly: GCF_053203725.1. Taxonomy (NCBI): domain Bacteria; kingdom Bacillati; phylum Bacillota; class Bacilli; order Lactobacillales; family Streptococcaceae; genus Streptococcus; species Streptococcus porcorum. The sequence goes on from NZ_JBRUDG010000003.1 coordinate 5,399, forward strand.
ATCTAACGTCTCAAAATAAGGTGGATTTTGAATATAGGTTGAAGCTTGATCCCAATCATAAGTTGGACTAGAGCTCACAGGAATGGCATTCCACTTGTCACTATCCGTAAAAACTTGAGCATATTCTTCTTGGAAAAGCTGACGCGTGACATATTTTTCGATATAAGCTGTCACTTCTTTCTCATCTGGCATGATATCAACTAAATAAACCGCTTGGCCTTTTTCATCAAACCCTAAAGGATCTGACGTCAAATCAATATGGGTTGTTCCAGCAAGAGCATAGGCGACTACTAAAGGAGGACTTGCCAAAAAGTTTGCCTTAACCAGCGGGTTAATACGACCTTCAAAGTTTCGATTCCCTGATAAAACTGCGCTGACCAACAAATCTTCTTCTAAAATAGCTTTTGAAACCTCTGGGCTAAGAGGGCCTGAGTTTCCAATACAAGTCGTACAGCCATAGCCCACCACTTGAAAACCTAGTTGGTCTAAATAAGCTTGCAAACCACTATTTTTTAAATACCCTGTAACCACTTTAGAACCTGGTGCTAGGGATGTTTTCACTGTTTTTGATACGCTCAGACCTTTTTCGACGGCTTTTTTAGCCAGTAAACCTGCCGCCATTAATACATAAGGGTTAGAAGTATTGGTGCAACTGGTAATCGCTGCAATAGCCACATGCCCTGTTTTGATGATTTCTGTGTGATTATCGTAGATAACTGTGGCTGTTTTATATAATTCTTCTTTGGTCAATCCAAAGCCTTGCACCCCTTCTTCTCTTACTAGGGCATCTTCAAAGGCTATTTTTGCCTGATCCAAGGAGATTAAATCTTGAGGACGTTTAGGTCCTGAAATACTTGGAACAATAAGAGATAAATCAATCTCAATCACTTGACTATATTGAGCTTCTGTATTGTCGTCATAGAATAGACCATTCACTTTAGCATATGTTTCAGTTCGTTCAACCTGCGCTTGACTACGATTGGTTAAGCTCATGTAGGTCAAGGTCTCATCATCAATTGGGAAATAGCCACAGGTTGCACCATATTCTGGAGCCATATTGGCTACGGTAGCCCGATCAGCTAAACTAAGGTGTTTTAACCCTGAGCCAAAATACTCTACAAATTTTCCAACCACATTGGCAGAACGAAGAACTTGTGTGACTTTCAAGGCTAAATCTGTTGCTGTGGCTGTCTTTGGTAGTTTACCAACCAAACGCACCCCAACCACTTCTGGAACTGGGAAGTAAGAAGCCTCTCCCAGCATCGCAGCTTCTGCTTCAATCCCTCCGACACCCCAGCCAAGTACACCGATACCATTAATCATTGTCGTGTGGCTATCTGTTCCAAACATGGAATCAGGATAGAGGAAACCATCTTTTTCAATAATGACATCTGATAAATACTCAATATTCACTTGATGGATAATACCTGTAGCTGGAGGAACTGCTCGATAATTTTCAAAAGAATGCTCTGCCCATTTCAAAAAAGCATAACGTTCATCATTTCGCTCGAATTCCAAAGTAATATTTTCTGACAGAGCTGACTCACATCCAGCCACATCGACTTGAACACTATGGTCAATCACTAAATCGACTGGAATCTCTGGGTTAATTAAGTCAGGATTTCCTCCATGCTGTACTACGGCTTGTCGCATCGCTGCCAGATCCACCACAACAGGAACCCCCGTAAAGTCTTGCAGAATCACTCGGCTAGGCTTAAAAGGAACCTCACCTTTTGGAGACTGAGGATTAAAATAAAGAAGGTTTTCTAAGTGAGTTTTTGTCACATCTAAACCATCATATTTTCTGAATAAACTTTCAAGTAGAATACGGATAGTGTAAGGAAGGCTAGCTAGCTCTACACCATAGTCTTGACTGATTTTTTTCAAATCAATGTATGTATATTTTTTACCATCAATTTGAATAATCGACTGATAATCCCTCATAATTCATCTCCTTTGTTAAGAATTGACCTCCATTATACCCCACAAAAGATGTTATATCTACTAACAAATCACCTCGGATGTTAGAAAAAGTGACAAATGCTATAAAAAATATTTATACCAGCATAAAACACTATATCTAGTGGGCTTTATTCTTATCCTGTACTAGATATAGTGTAATTAGCAAATTACCTACTTGATTTTTTATCTATTTTTGGGTATTCTAGTAGGGTGCTTTTTAGCAAGAATAATAAAAATTTATAGGAGTGACGAAAAATGGCTGCTATTACAGTATTTTCAAAAAATAATTGCATGCAATGCAAAATGACTAAAAAATTTCTAGAGCAAAATGGAGCGGATTTCCAAGAAATCAATATTGATGAGCAGCCAGATAAGGTGGAGTATGTTAAAAGCCTAGGCTTCACCTCTGCACCTGTCATTGAAGCAGGAGAGGTTGTTTTTTCAGGTTTTCAGCCTGCTAAATTAAAAGAAATTTTAAACTAATGAAATTGGCTTTTTATTCTCTTACGGGACAGACTAGACGTTTTGTCAAAAAGTTAAATTTACCTCAAGAGCAAATCATTGAAATCAAACGACAAGAAGAAACCCTTCTTTTAGATGAAGACTTTATCCTTATCACCCCTACTTATGAAGATGGGCTAGAGTTTCTCGATCGCTTTGTTGAAAGCAACCATCACTATATGAGGGGACTGATGGGATCTGGTAACCGAAATTTTGGACCAGAATTTTGTCATGTTGCTCGTCGTTATGCCAAAACTTATGGTATTCCCGTTTTATATGAATTTGAATTTAACGGAACACCTGAAGATGTTGAAAAAGTAAAAGGAATCTTATCTCATGGGTCTTAAATCTATCGGCGATGTTTCTTACTTCCGCCTAAACAATGAAATCAACCGTCCAATCAATGGGCAAATCCCTCTCCATAAGGACAAGGAAGCTCTTCGTGCTTTTTTCCTTGAAAATGTAAAACCTTATTCTAAAAAATTTAATTCGATTACTGAGAAAATTACCTATCTAATTGAAGAAAACTATATTGAATCGGAGTTTATTCAAAATTATCGTCCAGAGTTTATCGAAGAGCTCTCACGCTATCTCCACTCACTTGATTTTCGTTTCCAATCTTTTATGGCTGCCTACAAGTTTTATCAACAGTATGCCCTTAAAACGAATGATGGTGAAGAATACCTAGAAAGTATTGAAGACCGTGTTCTCTTTAATGCCCTTTACTTTGCAAATGGTGATGAAGAGTTGGCGCGTGATTTGGCAAAAGAGATGATTCATCAACGTTATCAACCTGCGACACCTAGTTTCCTAAATGCTGGTCGTAGCCGTCGTGGAGAGTTGGTCTCTTGCTTCTTGATCCAAGTAACAGATGATATGAACTCTATTGGCCGCTCCATCAACTCTGCCCTACAATTGTCACGTATCGGTGGTGGGGTAGGGATTTCTTTGAGTAACCTCCGCGAAGCTGGTGCTCCTATCAAGGGATATGCTGGCGCTGCCTCTGGTGTCGTTCCTGTGATGAAGCTTTTTGAAGATAGCTTTTCTTATTCTAATCAGCTTGGCCAACGTCAGGGAGCTGGTGTGGTTTATCTTGATGTTTTCCATCCAGATATCATGCAATTTCTTTCCACTAAAAAAGAAAATGCCGATGAGAAAATTCGCGTAAAAACTCTCTCACTGGGTCTAACCATCCCAAATAAGTTTTATGAATTAGCACGTCAAAATGAGGACATGTACCTCTTTAGCCCATACTCTATCGAAAAAGAATATGGTGTGCCTTTTAACTACATCAATATCACGGAAAAGTACGATGAATTAGTTGCTAATCCTAAAATTACAAAAACTAAGATCAATGCGCGTGAACTTGAAACTGAAATTTCAAAACTCCAACAAGAGTCAGGTTATCCTTATGTCATCAATATCGATACAGCTAACCAATCAAATCCTATTGATGGCCGCATCGTGATGAGTAACCTTTGCTCAGAAATCCTTCAAGTCCAAACTCCGAGTCTCATCAATGACCAGCAAGAGTTTTTACAAATGGGAACCGATATTTCATGTAATTTAGGGTCAACTAATGTCTTGAACATGATGACCTCACCTGATTTTGGGAAATCTATCCGTACTATGACACGTGCCCTTACTTTTGTTACAGATAGCTCAAGTATTGATGCTGTCCCAAGTATCAAAAATGGTAATGCTCAAGCGCATACCTTTGGGTTAGGGGCGATGGGACTTCACTCTTACTTGGCTAAACGTCATATCGAGTACGGAAGCCCTGAGTCCGTTGAATTTACTGATATCTACTTTATGCTCATGAATTATTGGACATTGGTTGAGTCTAACAACATTGCGCGTGAACGTGGTGTTACTTTCCATAATTTTGAAAACTCAAAATACGCAGATGGAACTTACTTTGATAAGTATGTGACTGGTCGCTTTACACCGCAATCAGACCGTGTTAAAGAACTTTTTGAAGGGCACTTTATCCCTCAAGCAGAAGATTGGGAAGCCTTGCGCCAAGCTGTCATGAAAGATGGACTTTACCACCAAAACCGTCTTGCTGTCGCACCAAATGGTTCTATCTCATATATCAATGACTGCTCTGCTTCGATCCACCCTATCACTCAACGCATCGAAGAGCGTCAAGAGAAAAAAATCGGTAAAATCTACTATCCTGCTAACGGCTTATCAACAGATACCATCCCTTACTATACCTCTGCTTATGACATGGACATGCGTAAGGTCATTGATGTTTACGCCGCTGCAACAGAACATGTGGACCAAGGTTTATCCATGACCCTCTTTATGCGTAGCGAAATCCCAGAAGGACTGTACGAGTGGAAAACAGAAAGTAAGCAAACTACCCGTGACCTCTCTATCCTTCGTAACTACGCCTTCAACAAAGGCATCAAGTCTATCTACTACGTCCGCACCTATACCGATGACGGTGCAGAAGTCGGCTCAAACCAATGTGAAAGTTGCGTGATTTAGAAAATAAGATACTTTTGTGTTAAGCAAGACCTGACAAAAATAGGAACTTGACGCAGAGTATCTCATACTCAAGGAAAGTTATCATTTTTGTCCAGTCTTGTAACAAAAGTTCGATTCAAAAAGATACTAAGCCCGTTTAAAAATCCGTAGGAAAATGGGAGACTTACGCAGGGTCGCAAGACACAAGAAAGTACAACATTTTCACAAGGATTTTAGGGCGAGTTCAATTAAAAAGATACTAAGACCGTTTAAAAATCTAAAAAGATAGGGCACTTCTGCCACATTAAAAGGTATTAAAAAGATAAACAAGCTGTAACACTACAGAGGAGGTGGGGGATTTGCCCTTAGCCTCCTCTCATTTTGCTCTGAGAGAAGATGATTTTCAAAGGCAATTTTACCTAAAATATGGTATAATATTTCAATTAAGATCAAACAATAAGGAGTTCTTCATGACCTACTACAAAGCCATAAACTGGAATGAAATCGAGGATGCTGTTGATAAGTCCACTTGGGAAAAGTTGACGGAACAGTTTTGGTTAGATACCCGCATCCCATTGTCAAACGACCTTGATGATTGGCGCAAGCTCTCTGATGTGGAAAAAGACTTGGTAGGAAAGGTCTTTGGCGGTCTGACCCTACTTGATACCATGCAATCAGAGGTGGGCATGAGCCAACTCAAAAAAGATGTCCGTACCCCACACGAGGAAGCTGTCTTAAACAACATTGAGTTCATGGAGTCTGTCCATGCCAAATCCTACTCTTCTATCTTTTCAACGCTTAATACTAAGTCTGAGATTGAAGCTATTTTTGCATGGGTAGAAGAAAATGAGTTTCTCCAAAAGAAAGCTCGTATCGTTACTGAGATTTACCGTAATGGTACCGCTCTTGAGCGCAAGGTGGCTTCTGTTTTCCTAGAAACCTTCCTCTTTTACTCTGGCTTTTTCACACCACTTTACTACCTTGGAAATAATAAATTAGCCAATGTTGCTGAGATTATTAAGTTGATTATCCGTGATGAGTCTGTGCATGGAACTTATATCGGCTACAAGTTCCAGCTTGGTTTTAATGAGCTTAGTGAGGAAGAACAAGATAAACTCCGTGACTGGATGTATGATCTGCTTTATGAGCTTTATGAAAATGAAGAAGCTTACACTGAACTACTTTATGATCCTGTTGGATGGACCGAGGAGGTTAAGACCTTCCTTCGCTACAATGCCAATAAGGCTTTGATGAACCTTGGACAAGATCCTCTCTTTCCTGATACAGCAGACGATGTTAACCCTATCGTCATGAATGGTATCTCAACAGGGACGTCCAACCACGACTTCTTCTCACAAGTTGGAAATGGTTATCTGCTTGGTAGTGTTGAAGCCATGCAAGATGACGACTACACCATCGGACTTTAATCCTACCCAAAAACGAGCTTGGAAAATCCAAACTCGTTTTTTTGATTATCTGATTTTATCCAAAAAGGCTGTCAGCTCTGCTTGTGCTTCTGGTGTGGTACCGACTAGCTGACCAAGCATAGCTTCAAGTTGGGCTGTGGTTGCTGCGATTTCCTCATCGGTCTGGGCCAGCTTGTCCGCAAGCTCTGTCAGTGGAACAACAGGCTCTTCCTCAAAGGTATCGACATAGCGAGGGATGTTGAGGTTGTAGTCGTTTTCCACAATCTCCTCAAAGCTGGCTAGGTGGGCAAACTTGTCCACATCTTGACGGTCTTGATAGGCGTTCAAAATCTTGGCGATATGGTCATCGGTCATGATATTTTGGTTTTTGCCCTTGTCAAATTCTTTAGAAGCATCGATAAAGAGGACATCTTTGCTGGTGCGGTTTTTCTTGAGAATGATGACAGTCGTTGGAATGGAGGTATTGTAGAAGATGTTGGCTGGCAGTCCAATCACGGTGTCAATGGCTCCTTCTTCTAGAAGATGCTGACGGATTTTCTGCTCTGCATTTCCCCTAAAGAGAACCCCGTGAGGGAGAACAATGGCCATAACACCTGAATGCTTGAGGTGGTAGAAACCATGAAGGAGGAAGGCGAAGTCAGCCTTGGACTTGGGTGCAAGGACACCATAGCTGGAGAAACGTGCGTCTTGCAGGAAACCAGCGTCCCCACTCCACTTCTGAGAATAAGGTGGGTTCATGAGCACCCCGTCAAAGTCTGTCGGCTCAGTCGTTGGCCAGTCCGCATCAAGGGTATCACCAACATGAAGTTTTTGGTTTTCGATGGCCACCCCGTGGAGCATCATGTTCATGCGAGCAAGGTTGTAAGTCGAGGTGTTAATCTCCTGACCGAAGTAGGAAACAGTCGAAGCCTCTTTACTGTAACGTTTGGCGTTAAGAAGGAGGGAACCTGATCCCATGGTTGGGTCATAGAGGGTCATGCCCTTTTGATGTTCCCGTCCAAGAAAGACAATCTGGGTCATGAGGTGGGAAACAGCTTGAGGTGTGTAGAATTCGCCTGCTTTCTTACCGGAGTCACTGGCAAACTGACCAATCAGGTACTCATAAGCATCCCCCAAGACATCTCCATCATGGTTGCTGAGGTTGAGTTCATGGAGTTCTTTGATCAAGGCTGAAATCACCTGATTCTGCTTTTGTGGTGTTGGCCCTAGCTTTTTAGAGTAGAGGTCGATGTCTTCAAACAGGTTTTCAAAAATCTCATTGGACTGCTCAATATCACGGAAGCCCTGTGCCAAGTCTTCCAACTGGAAGTTGCTAGTATGGACTTTTGCTACCAAGGCCGTAAAGGTCAGACCAGGCTCGATAAAGTAACCTAGCTCATCATCAAGGACATCTAGCAAATCTTCCTTAACATCTGGATCCGCAAAATTTTCTTCATAGAGCCTTTGAGCCTGTGACAAACTGTCAAAGGATTCATCAAGGTTGTCACACACTGCCAAAAGCAACTTATCTGACAGGTATTTGTAGAAAATCAAGCCCAAAAGGTAGGACTTGTATTCGTTAGCGTCCATCTTGCCACGGAGAATATCTGCCGCATTCCAAAGGGACTGGTAAAGGGATTGAGAGTTGTTTGAATTGTTCATGTCTGTGATTCTTTCTAAAGATATGGTATAATCGAGAGGTAGAGAAATATGACGGTGGTTCCAACTTTCTAACTGGAGGTGGTGCTTATGGAAATAAGTCCGAAATCTTACAGAAAGGGGGAACAAATGTCTCTAACTGATGTTTTGATGGTAATGATTGCCTTCGGTGGATTTATCTTAAATCTCATCAATTTAGTCATTATTATCTATAAAACATTCGCAGACAAAAAATAAAACCGTCAATATTTTGGGACACTGACGATTTTATTTTAATATAAAACAAACATTGTGAACCACCGAAATGGCTCTACTAGGAGTTGGATTGCCGTCCAACTCTTTTTCTATGCTTATTCTAACAAAATATCGTCAGTTTATCAAGATTTTTATATTGGATAACTTAGGAGCATTTGAGGCTTAGCAGAGCTATACAAATAATTTACGGAGTAAGGTCTTTTTCATCTCTTTCAAGCTAGCCAGCTTATCCTCTACCTGAGCAATCTCTTGATCGAGGGTTTGGAAGAAAGTGCCGATAGCTTCCTGTTCGGGGAGGGAAGGGAGGGAGAGAATAATTTCAGAAAGTTGATTATAAGATAGTGTATCTCGTACTCCACCTTCTGAAAAGACTATCCGTTGCGAGTGAAATAACTCTGTTTTAAACCAGTACCATAAGTAATAATCTTCAACATTTTCACTGGTTGAAAATGAAACATACAACGGTGATACCACAGAAGATTCCTCACCAAGTTTTTTATAAGCTATTGAACCAACATTAATTCGAGAAGGATTATATGCAAATTGCTTTTCTGAAATAACATAGTAATTAGATAAATCTGAACTCGCAACAGAATAATCTTCAAATTGTTCTGTTTGTTTTACAAATCCTAGCCTATTTGAAACACTTTCTACATTGATAATTCTTAAATCTTTATTTCTTTTAGAATTTTTAATCAACACTTCCCCCAACTTCACTTCTTCCCAGTCGTCTTCAAAGCCTCGGAAGCGGAGGGCTGGTTTGGTTTGTCCCTTGGCTGGAAAGAGGAGTTTGAGATAGGTCTTCTTCTGCTCCTTGAGCGTGTCCAACTTACGCTGATGAAGGGTGATGTGTTGGTCCAAGGTGGAGAAGAAAGTGCCGATGGTGGTTTGTTCGGGAAGGGTGGGGAAAACAGCCTTTAAATTGATGAAATCCTTTTTATTCATTACCCTGTTTCGTCCTGCCCCACCTGGAGAGATAAATTCTAATTTTCGACGAAAGTCTTCTTGTGATACTAAATATTTTAAATATTTTATATCTGAATTGCACTTAGCTCTATAAGTAGGGAAGCGATGAGAAACCAGTAAACCATCATCATACAAATTCGCAACTGCAATAGCATGTTCCCAAGCAAATGTAATATTTACTATTAAATCATCTGCTTTAACAATGTAAAGTTTATCCATAGCAACGGTGCTTGGATCCTCAACAAGCTGATGAAAAGTTCCTTTCGCATGAGAACGTACAGATAGCCTCCTATAAGCGTCATCAGGTTTATCAACTTCTCTTATTTGCTGTTCAATTACTTCCCCCAACTTCCGCAGTTCCCAAGCGTCAGTGTAGCTTTGAAAACGATAGGCTGGGATATTATTGTTTGTTTTCATTAAATCTCCTTTACACTACTGTATTTGTATCTGTATCAATAAACCTCAATTGATGAGCTTTTTTAGCACCCCAAGATTGTAAAGTTCGTTTGATATTACGTTCCTTTTCTTCGTTATATTTGTAGTTATCGATGAAAATGTCCACCTGAGGTACTCGTTTAAATATTTCCTCAAAGTATGGTCTATCTACTGTATGACTATCGGTCAAGTTAAAACCAATTACATAGAGTTCTTTAACATCTTTCAAGCCATCAAAAAACTCAGCGTGTCTTTGCAATTGCTTTTGAACAGGTTTCCTAGTTGCTTCAACAGCCCCATCTAAATAGTATGGAGTTGAAGTTGGGTCCTCATGTAACTTCGAATAGTAATTACCATGCCCCATTAAAAGTTCTGTTTTAACTAACTCGCCATGAATATGGCAAATTTGTTTTGGAGAAATACCATAATAATCTTCCAAAACATGCGTATAGTTAAAAGTCAAGAAGTAGGCATCCTTTGAAAGCATAATCGTATCTTTTGAAATATGCTTTGTAATTGTTCTATCTTCTAACTCTTTTTCCCAATCCTGATAAACATAATAAATCCACTCTCCTAATAACTTTGGGATTGCATAAGATACAAACTCCTTGATGTTTTCTGCTGTATCTTCCGCTGTATGTGGAGCATATTCTGGGCTTGATGGAAAAGTTTCGACAAACAATCCACCAATATTAACCAAAGATTTTTCAAAATCTCTCCAAAATTCTTCTATCTTGGATATCTTTAATAGTATTTGGTAGAAATAGCGATAAAAATTATTATCTATTGAATACTCAAAGTTAATTGAAGTTGGCAACTCAATGCTATCCAGTTCTATCTCAATCTTTTCGTCTTCTTCCAAGAAAAATTCTTCAATTTGTTCTATCTCGTCTAAGGAGGATAAGATTTGATTTTCACCATAAGCTTTTTCATAGACATACTTTTTAAAATACAGATAGTCTGATTTTAATCCATGTGCCAAATCAAACCCATTTCCAATAATGAATAGTTTATCCATCTTTCTACCTCCCCCTCAATGGTAGGATTTCTTCCGCAATCATGTTCATATAGTCCTCTTTGAGGGCTTTTTTGTATTTAAGCTTGTTGAGGGCTTGGTCGCCCTTGTTTTCCTTGTAGCTTGTATAGTCGTAGGTATCGACCAGGGCTTTTTCTCCGATTTGCTTGTCCTTGCCGACTCGGTAGTTGTCCACGATAAACTGGAGTTCGTCTTCGCCAACACACCAATCTCGTGCTGTAGTGACGACTTGCTCACGGATGGTTAGGTCAATCATCTCGTCAAGCTTGTGGGCGATGGATTGCCCTTGATAGTGGCTGGCATTAGTCTGGGCATCTTGCCAGAGTTTTGAGATGAGCTGAGACAGTTTAGGGTTGGTCTTATCAAGGTCTGAGAGATAGTGATCTATCATCTGCTTTTCTTTTTCTGGGATAGTTTGACGTTTGAGGTCGATCAAGTTTTGGATCAAAGAGAGGATATAGTGGTAGTTGATCTCATCTGTACGGACAGACTCCAGCTCATACTCAATATCAAAGGGAAGCCCGTCGTCATCATCTTCCTGACGGCGGCGTCTCAGTTCGTCGATGATATTTTGGTACTGGGCGGTGAAGTCCTCTATGATGTCACGTGTGAGTCCAACTTCTTGAAGGAGGGTAGCTTCATCATAATCGGCATAGACTTGAACCGAGGCAAAGAGCTTATCAAACTCCTGAAATGCCTTAGCAAAACGCTTTAGCTCAGCATCTGAGCTACTATCTAGGTCTGGGGTTTCTTCTGGGCTTGGAGAAACAGCTAGAAGCCCTGCTACCTTTTCTTCAAACTTGGCTTTTTCTTCCAACCAAGTTGGCGCAAGGACAGCATGCTCTCCACCATTTGAGTAGAGACTTAGCGCCTCATCAACTTTTTCCTTGAAGCGCTGTGGCGTTTGGAAGGTGACGATCTGCCCAAACTTCTTGCCCTCATCAAAGAGACGATTGGTCCGTGAAAAGGCTTGGATGATGTGCTGAGGTTTCATAGGTTGCCTGTCCATAAAGATGGTCGATAAGCAAGGCGCATCAAATCCTGTCAGCAAGCGATCCACCACGATAACCAGATCCAGTTGCTCCTCACGAAAGGCATACTTGTCTTTTTTACGTGCCAAGCGTTCGTTGAGATCGGTGTTATAAGCTCCTAAGGTGGCTAAGCTAAAGTGGGTGCCAAACATGGCATTGTAGTCGTCCAAACTCTTTGTCATCTGCTCTTGGTTAAGCATGGAGGTATCATCGTTTTCCGTTACGGAGTAAGTGATGGCAACCTTTGGAAAGTCTGGAAGGACTTTTTTGCTGGACTCGGAGATAGTAAGCTTGCTTTGTCCTGCCTTGATCTTTTGTATCAGCTCATAGTAAGCCTGAGCACGCGCGATTGACTTAACTGTCAAAAGCCCCTCATAGGTCTTTCCGACACCGTTTTGAAAACCGAGCTTGCGCTTGGACTTGTTTAATATCGCATCCAATACCCTAAGCATGTGGTCTTCATCATCATAAAAATGATCTTCAATGTCCTCTTCTGCCCAAGTTGGAAGAGTAGTCTGGTACTCCACTTGAAAACCTAAGACCGCTCGGTCATGAATGGCTTCTTTGACGGTGTATTCATGTAAGCAAGGCCCATACTGATCCTTGGTGGTCTGTGCCAAGTCACCTTTTTGTTCCCGTTTGTTTTCCTTAAAGATGGGCGTGCCTGTAAAGCCATACCAGAGAGAGTTGACAAAGAACTGCTCTAGGATCCGCTTTCGCTCTGGTGTCACTGCACGGTGGCACTCATCGACCACAAAGGCCAGCTTGAGCGTTTTAATTCGCTGATAAGACTTTTGGTGGCGGCCTTCCTCAAACTGACGTAACATGGCATTAAGCTTTTGGATGGTAGTCACCACCACACGTCGATCTTCTGAGGCCAGGTTTTTGATCAAGTGCTTGGTATCATCAGTCTCGTCAATATCGATCATGTCATTTTCAGCGTAAGACAAAAAGGCTGCTGTGGTCTGCTGGTCAAGGTCAGTCCTATCAATGACAAAAATCGTCTTTTCGATAGAAGGGATCTGCAGGAGGTTTCTTGCTACCTTGTAGCTGGTCAGGGTCTTTCCTGAGCCTGTGGTATGCCAGATATAACCTGACTGACGGTTGCGACTAGCATCCTTAATAGCCTCGATGGCATGGACCTGATAGGGACGAAGTAAGATCAGGGCTTTTTTATCGTCATCAATCACGCTATACTGCATGACCATTTGGTGAGCCATCGGGATGGACAAGACCCCTTGGGCAAAGTCAAAAAGATGAGGTTGGGCTTGGTTATTCTTATCTACCCACTTGGTGAGAAAGCGGTCGTTGAGCTTGGTTTCTTTAGCCGCTGCAATGTAGCGGGTTTCATTGATGTTTGAGACCACAAACATCTGGAGGCTTGAGAAAATCCCTCTAAACTGTCCTTCTTTTTCGTATTTTTTAATCTGACGAAAGGCATCCATAAACGGATGAGAACGGCTTTTCAGCTCAATCTGAATCATGGGCAGGCCATTGATTAAGAGCGTCACATCACCTCGTCGTTGACGATTGGCCTCTCCTTTGGTCACAACTTGGTGAACAACTTCATAACTGGACTTGCCACCTGCGACATTGTGGCGCCAAATGACCTCCAAACGAACGATACCTAAGCTAGCATCTTCACGTTGTACTTGAACTTTGGCGATGCCGTTTTCACCTGCTAACCACTTGGCCGCCTCGTAGAAATTGACAAAGTTTAGCTGGTTTTTAATCTGATGCTTTTCTTGATCAGTCAAGGGATGGTCAGATAGGAGGCGGACGTTGTTAGCTTCTAGCTTGTCAAAAAAGTTGTCCCAAAGTTGCTCTTCTGTAGTCAAGTCTGGGCGATAGACCCACTGACTGTCACCTGTAATCAGCTGACGAATCAACTCAGCTTCAAACTGAACTTCACTAGTTAATGGCTGAGCTGGCATCTAGACCACCTCCTTTTGACAACGCAAAAAGCCTGCCATCTCTGACAGGTTGTTTTTAGTAGATGAGATAATGCTTTTAGCCGATAGGCGTTGATATATATATATATATATATATATATATATATAGTGTTACAAGGTTTCTGAGCATGAGGCTCTCCTTTTATGGTCTTAGTTTGACAACTATTTTATCATATTTTTAATCATCTATGAAGTCTCTTTTAAGACAAAACGTCCTCTAAAACCTCAAGTGCTGAGTCTATCTCGGACCTACTAATGGTAAGAGGGGGCAAAAGGCGGATCACATTGCTTCCTGCTGTTAGGAGAATAAGCCCTTTTTTCTTAGCCTCATCTAAGACTTGAGAAAGGTCTTTAGTGGTCTCAATCCCAAGCATCATCCCCATCCCTCGAATGGCACTAACACTGTCATAAGAGGAAAGACGCTCTTCTAACTGAGTTTTGAGGTAGGCTGCTTTTTGACGGACCTCATCTAAAAACTCAGGTGTTAAAATGTCTAGGACCTTTTGACTGCTAGCTAAAGCTATCTTGTTTCCTCCAAAGGTTGTGCCATGACTACCGTAGGAAAAAGCAGAGCTTAACCCTGTCTTACCTAACATGGCACCAACTGGCAAACCATTTGCCAAGCCTTTGGCTAAGGTCACAATATCTGGTAAAATCCCATATTGCTCAAAAGCATATAAGCTTCCTGTCCGTCCGATACCAGTCTGAACCTCATCTACTATCAAGAGAATCGATGCTTTCTGACAAAAATCTGCCAGGTCTTTGACAAACTGGGCATCTGCAGGAATCACGCCTCCCTCACCTTGCACCAGCTCCAACATCACAGCAGCAGTTTCCTCTGTCACCAAGGCTTTGACAGAGGAAAGGTCGTTATAGGTAGCGTAAGAAAAACCTGACACTAAAGGAGCAAAACCCACTTGAATCTTTTCTTGACCTGTCGCAGACATTGCTCCATAGGTCCTTCCATGAAAGGACCGCTTAAAGGTGATGATATGGGATTTGTTGGTTGCTTTTCGGGCTAATTTAATCGCTGCTTCATTACTCTCTGCTCCACTATTACAAAAAAAGGCAAGGTAGTCTTTGTCACCAATTAAGCGACTGGCTACTTCTTCTTGTAGCTGATTGTGATAGAGGTTAGGGGTGTGCCAGATGGCCTCTAACTGCTCTGCGACAGCTTTTTTTACCAAAGGATGAAAACCAAGATTGGTCACGCCAATCCCAGATGAAAAATCAAGATAGGGCTTTCCTTCTTGATCGTAGAGGGTATTGCCTTTAGCTTTAACAAACTCAATCGCATCACGTTTGTAGTTTTGAAATAATTTACTCATATCTTCTCCTAAGCTTGACAAATTAAGGTTCCTGTTTTGAGGTTATCGCTGATTAAGACAGTTTGTACGCCTGCTTCTACCGTTTGGCTAGCTCCTTTGATTTTTGGAACCATACCACCTGTGATGATGCCTGAGTTGATTTTCTGATCAATTTGATGCAGGGGTAACTGTGCTAAGACTTGACCGTTTTCTTTGACACCAGGAACGTCTGTCATCAAGATAAGTTGGTCTGCTTTAACAGCAATGGCAAGTGCTGTTGCAACATAGTCAGCATTGACATTTAGCCACTCCCCACCTTTTGCTGCCATAGAGGCGATCACAGGGATCAGACCTACCTTAAAAAACTTCTCTAAAACAGGCTCATGGACTTGATTGATCTGCCCCACGTAGCCATACTTATCCTGATTTAAAAAATCTGCCTCAAAGAGGTTTTCCAAGTTGCTTTGGAGTTGGATAACGTCACAATCAGCTTTTAAGAGAGTGGCTGTAAGCTTTTCTCCAAGATCAAATAAAGCTTTCTCCACCAGCTGCATGGCTCTTTTACTGGTCACGCGCAATCCATCAATCTTTTCAACTGAAATCCCCTCTTCTTGCATCATTTTATTGATGGCAAAGCCACCCCCATGTACAATCACCACTTGTTTGCCAGCTGCTTGCCACTCTTTGATGTCTTGAACAAAGTCAGGGGGTAATTGTTGACTCGCTATTCCCCCAATTTTAATCACAATTGTTTCTTTCATCTTTCCTCCTAAGTGCGATACAAGGCATTGATTTTGACATAATCATAGGATAAATCACATCCCCAAGCTCGCCCACTCTCCAAACCAGAATTGAGATTAACAGAGATGGTGATCTGATCTTTTTGCATGACCTCCTCCATCTCCTCTTGATCAAAGCTGACAGGACTAGATTGGATCATCACAGGAAGATGCTCTAGTGCAATATCAATTTTCTCCACATCCAGATCCACACCAGCGTAACCGATAGCTGCAATGATGCGTCCCCAGTTGGCATCCTCACCAAAAATGGCGGTTTTCACCAAACTAGATCCCACTATACTTTTTGCCACCATACGAGCTGACAGACTGTCCTTAGCTCCTGTCACATCAACTTGAATCAGCTTGGTTGCCCCTTCGCCATCTTTTGCAATCTTTTTAGCCAAATCAGTCATCACAACATGCAACATCGCCACAAAGCGATCATAATCTTCTGTTCCTTCAATGATTTCTTGATTTTGGGTGCAACCATTAGATAAGACAAGGACCATATCATTAGTTGACGTATCACCATCAACCGTGATTTGATTGAATGTTGTTTCAACCTTTTGACTGAGAGCTTTTTGCAGAGTCTGACTTGAAATATTAGCATCACAGGTAATAAATGCGAGCATGGTAGCCATATTAGGATGAATCATCCCTGATCCTTTAGCCACTCCTGACATGGTCACCACATCTTTTCCAAATGTCTCTTCAACTGTGATGGTCTTTGTGACCGTATCTGTTGTTAAGATTGCTTGGGCAAAATCATCTGCATTGCCATTAACCACAATCTTAGATAAGCCATTTTCTAGCTTATCCAGTGGTAAAAACTCGCCAATAACACCTGTTGAAGCAACCCCAACCAAATCGTTTGCAATCCCTAATTTTTTAGCAGTCCACTCTTGCATGGTGTAGGCATCTTCTAGTCCTTTTTGACCAGTACAGGAATTGGCAACACCTGAGTTTACGACAATAGCCTGCATCTTTTCTAGCTGCTGGGCTTGCTTCGTAACGATAAGAGGGGCGGCAATAACTTGGTTGGTCGTATAAACACCTGCTACACTGGCTGGCACTTCAGAAACAATCCAACCAAAATCCAACTTTCTCTTTTTAAATCCTGCATGCAAACCATCTGCTGAAAAACCTAGCGGACTGGCTATATTACCATCAATAAGTTTCATTTTTTTCTCCTTTAGATAAAAGCTGGCGCTGCCAACAAGCCTGCTGTTTCGGCAAAGCCGAACATCAGATTCATATTTTGAACAGCTTGACCTGCTGCCCCTTTTACAAGATTATCAAGCACAGCAACTACTGTCAGCACTTGAGTAAGAGGATTGTAAGATAAGCCAATGTCAGTATAGTTTGAACCAATCACATGGTGTAGATGAGGAAGGTGAGATTTCACACGGACAAAAGGCTTATTCTCGTAAGCTTTTTGATAAATCTCTAAAAGCTCATTTTCTGTTAAATCTGCGGTCAATTTTAAATATAAGGTAGCTACAATGCCACGTGCTACAGGTATTAAGGAAGTTGAAAATTGGATATGGGATAAGTTGGGTTCATAACTCTGCAATGTCTGAACAATTTCTGGGATATGCTGATGCTGGTTCAGCTTATAAGTGACGTAATTGTCATGTACATGAACAAAATGACTGGCACTGGTTGGATTTTTCCCTGCCCCACTTAAACCACTCTTGGCATCAACAATAATGGATTCTAAATCAATCACTTGTGCTTTTAAGAGAGGAATGAGCGCTAATTCAGTAGCAGTTGCATAGCAACCTGGGTTAGCAATGTGATGTTTGCATTTCAAGGCAGTAAACTCAGACAAGCCATAGGTAAACTGCTCTAAGACCTCCGTTTTAGCTGGCGTTTTTTGATACCATTTTTGATAAGTCTCAGCTGGAAGTCTATGGTCACCTGATAAGTCAATAAAAGGAAAATCAGCTTCAACAAAATAGTGCGCATAATCTTTTGCAATACCACTTGGGGTGGCAAAAAAGACCAAGTCTGCTTCTGACATTATTTTTTCTGCATCAAAAGCCTCTACTTTTAAGGCTGTTACCTCATCCAAATGTGGATAAATATACGATAACTCTTGACCAACCTCTTTAGTGGCATAAACGGAAACCAAATCAGCATTAGGGTGACTCTCCAATATCTTTACTAATTCTAACCCACTATACCCTGTTACTCCTACAACTGATACTTTCATATTTATACCTCTTTTAGAATCTTTATGCAGAATAGTTTATAGCATTTTTATACAAATGTCAATATTTTTTGTATAAAAATACAAAAAAATCCAGTTAAACTGGATCTTTCACTCTTATAAGTGACCAAGTAGAGAAGCCCTAATCCCATCTCACCTCTTGAAGTGTATCAATTCTTACTAACCTTGTTTCTTCTTGTCCGTTTTTATGGACACGACTCACCTTAAGCCACTCTTCATCAACAGCCAAAATATGATAAGGCTCGTTTGTATTGATAATCCCATCAAAGATCAGTTTAACCTTTTGACCGACCAATTCTTCTAGCATTTTTGACATTGACTCTTCTCCTTTTTTACTTTTTTCGAGTTTTTGGATTTGCTTCGTCATTTTTTTAAGCTTTTCTTCCACGGAAAAAATGTACATCAAGATAAACGGTAATGATAGCAATAAAAATCCCATACCTTACTCCTATCTATAAAACTCTTTCGCCATTTTAAACTGCTTCAACATAATGTAAATATGAATCATAGCCGTTATTAAGAGCGCCAACAACTCTACTTTTCCTGTCAAAAAAGAAACAGCTAAACAGACGATATAGCATACAGGTAAGATAGCTCCACTAAGATTCATAACAATCTCAAAAGAGTTTTTATAGTTAGCCTCTAGCTCTGCTTCATCTTGTTCAAGGATATTATTTTTTAACTCTTTAAGGGTCGGTGACAAAGGGGCTTCTATACCACGCATCTGATTGTAGCGTTTTAAAAGAAATATCTGAACACCTGTTGTAAAAGCAATTCCCAAAATAGGCCAAAACTCAAAAAATACATTGAACCCCAGTTCAGAAACATCCAAACGAAGACTAAGCATAAGGTTTAAAATACAAATAATAGATAAGAGAGCATTAAAAGTTGACGTATAAGAATGTCTCAAGTTCAACACACGATAAAGCTCCTCTCCTTGCTCACTCTCTTCATCCACCTTCTGATAAGTTGTAAACACCTTGTTGCTTTGAACAAGATAATAAAGCACCACAACAAGTAAAAGCCCCGCTATTATAGATAAACCTAACGAACAAAGTTCAAGTACTTGATCCATACTGATGATGTCTTCAAAAGATGTTAAACTGAGATAGCCTGATAAAAAACCAATCGGCCCTCCGATAAGGGCACCAATTCCGAGTGATTGTAAAATCCTAACTGCTACATTTCTACCTTGTTTCATTATTTTTCTCCTTTAATTTTTGATGACATTCCCATAGCACTAAAAGGGGGAATTTCCCTAATCTTGATGAGTTTTTCTGCTATCTCGTGATGATTTGTCAATTTTATTGATGAACAATAGTAAATAGAGATAAACCAGTGGAACTTCCTCTACTCGCACCCAATGTGGTAGAGACAGCCAGCCCAGTTTAGATAAGATTAACAATGAGATAGGCAAGACAAGGAGTATGATTAGAAAAGGTTTTACCACCGCTCGCTTTTGAATCAATAACTTTGTCACCTTTTGATTAGCTAACTCTAGCACTCCTGTTAGAATATAAAGTATGCTAAAAAGAGAAATGGGTTCACCCGCATACCAATCTAATCCAATCAATAATAAACCTATTACTATTAAGATAATCCCCACGAATCTCGTATTACGAAAAGAACGCTCAATCATTATTTTCTACCTCCTCAAGATGAAAAACTTGTTCAACAGGTTCTTTAAAGGTTTGTGCTATTTTTAAAGCAATTAAAATGGAGGGAGTGTATTCACCACGCTCAATTAAACTAACTGTCTGTCTAGAAATACCAGCTAATTTTGCCATTTCCGTCTGATTGATTCCATCTCTAGCTCGCAATTCCTTGAGCCGATTTTTTAAGACATATTCCATGATATTTCCTTTCTAGGCTTGGTAGATGATCAAGCCTGTTTCTGTGTCTTCGACAGCTATATCCCCCTTGGCAAACCTGAACAACAAAAGATAGGTATAGTAGAAATCACCTGCACAAGAGGCAGCATGCATGGTTGCCAGCATGAAGTAAAGAGTAATATTCATCATCCCAAAACCTGCTACCATGGTCAAGCCAAAACTAATCACAACAAAGAGTGCCAGGCTGATTACTAGCATTTGCATCCGATTGTAGAGGGAACCTGGACTGGTCGCATAGGCCATCCCTGATTTCCATTTAAACCCGTATTTGACAGGATTTTTGGGACAAAAAATTTTGAAGAAGATGCCGTGGATAGCCTCGTGCACAACTATTAAAAGAATATAGAGAGGGAAAAGTAACCCTACCTCCGACACGCTCAGTTCCAAGTATTGCGAACCGTTAGCTATCAACCAACTGCCTATCATTCCAAATACGAAGGCAAATGGAAAGATGAGTACCACAGCAAGAATATTCAATCCCCAAACAAATTTCTTATTTTCCATGATATTGACTTCATATATTTTTTGTCTAACTTCCATTTTTCTACTCCTCATTTGCCTACAAGCTAGACTAAACTATATAGTCCTAGAGCAACTCCAATCAGTAAGCCGATAATACAGGCTCCTGCAATCATAATCGCTGCCATATCTGATGAAATTCTACGTTTCATAAGTAATCTCCTATCTTTTTCTTGATTTTGTCATTATTTCTTCTTTTTGTTAAATTGAAGAGCTAACACCAGTGTCGCCATCAATGGAGGAAAAAGATAACTCATTTCCGTCAAACTAAGGTCAAATCCTAGTAAGGCTAAAATTTTAAACACCAAAATATTTATCAAGGAGAGTGCGAAAAACAGTAGGACTACTTTCATTCCACTTTTAACTATCTTATTCATTTTTCTTCTCCTTTTCTCTGCTGAGAGTGACTTCTAAAAGAAGGAAAGAACTCGTCATCATCAAGAGTAGCATGGTATCTATCTCCCGACCAAATACGATGTTTTTAACTAAACTATAAATCAAATATAGTGCAACTAGAACCTGCACTCCTCGCACAACACTTGTTCCTGTAATCAGCATTCTTTTTTATTGTTATTGTTTTTCATAACTTTCCACCACTTACTCTCGACTAATTTTTCCTTTTACTCTTTTCTGCCAGCTAGCTTCCTCAAGCGCTCATCTGTCACTGCGATGGTACAAATGGCAAGAACGACATGGGTTGTATCCAACTGCTGCCACTTCATGATGTCTGCTAGTAGGATAAAAACCAGATAGACGATAGCCATTAGTTGTACAAATCGTACGATGTGAATAGTATTTGCCTTTTTCATAATTGTTTCCTACTTTCTACTTATTTGTTCGATGAATGCGTTTTCATCTCTTTATCTTGATATCATTGTAACACTTCTTATTCATTTTGACAACTATCATTGTCAAAAAGTTTATTATTATTGTCAAAATCAATAAAATCTCATACAAAAAACTCCTTTACCCATAGGATAAAAGAGTTTAGGAATTATTCTAAATTGTCGATACCAGCTTGCATACGCTCTGCACCCCACCAGTAAGGCATGAGCTCTCCTAGTTTGATGATTTCTCGTTTATCAAAATCAAGCATGATTTCTGTTTGTACATTATCAGCCGACAGCTGCATCAAAAATTCACGGCAAGCTCCACAAGGCATTCCCGACCCCTCTCCAAAGGGAGCTTGATCTCGAAATGCTATGATACGTTTTATTGCTGTCTGACCACTATCTTGAAACATATTAAAGGCTGCTGATCGCTCTGCACAAAGGTGAAATACACCAGCCGTCGCCTCGACACAATAACCAGTATAAATTTTCCCATTTTTAGCTTCAATGGCAGCGACGACATGATTTGAATAAATGAAAGGTGAGACATAATGCGGATCATAGTGACGTTTTGCTTTCTCATACATCTCTTGCCAAATATCGTTTATGTGTTCCATACTTATTCCTCACATTAGAATAGAAAGATATCCCTTGTCAGTTGTTCTAACAAAGGGATATACACAAATTATATTATAAGCTCTCCGCTACACTGTTTAATAGCGTTGGGATAGCAGAGGCATCAGAACCACCTGCCATGGCCATATCTGGCTTACCACCACCGCGACCTGATACGATTGGGGCAAGAACCTTGATAAGATTACCAGCATGAACATCTTTGGTTTTACTTGCGACAAGGACATTCACTTTTTCACCAATGCTTGCTACAAGGACAAGGACATCAGAGTAATCTTTTTGCTTCCAATTATCTGCAAAAGTACGGAGGGCGCCTGCATCTGAGACTTGAACTTGGCTAGCAATGTAACGAACACCATTAGCTTCTTTTACATCTTTAAAGACATCACCCGCCGCTGCTGCTGCTGCTTTTTCTTTTAGCTCAGCATTTTCTTTTTGTAAGTCACGTAACTGCTCTTGAAGGCTTGCCACCTTATTTGGCACTTCTTTGATTTGAGGAGATTTAATGGTCGTTGCCACTTCTTTAAGGGCATCTTCCTCGTCACGATAAGCCAAGAAGGCTTCACGGCTAGTCACCGCTACAATACGTCGTGTTCCTGATCCGATTCCTTCTTCTTTCAAAATCTTAAAGATTCCGATTTCTGCCGTATTACCAACATGGGTACCACCACAGAGTTCGACAGAGTAATCACCAATAGTCACCACACGAACTTCTTTACCATATTTTTCGCCAAAGAGTGCCATTGCTCCCATTTCTTTAGCAGTGTCAATATCTGTTTCTACTGTCACAACTGGAATAGCATCCCAGATCTTTTGGTTCACTTCTTCTTCGATGCGACGAAGTTCTTCTGCAGTCACTGCCTCAAAGTGCGTAAAGTCAAAGCGTAGAAACTCTTGTTCATTAAGAGAACCTGCCTGAGTCGCATGTTGACCAATCACATTGTGAAGGGCTGCATGTAACAAGTGTGTGGCAGTATGGTTTTTCATCACACGGTGACGACGAGTTGTATCAATAGCCAAATGGTAAGTTTCTCCCACCTTGATCTCTGATAAAACCTCAGCAGTGTGAAGTGGCTGTCCATTAGGGGCTTTTTGAACATCAGTGATGCGAGCCACTAATTGACCTTCTGCATCCAAAATTTGACCATGGTCTGCTACTTGACCACCCATTTCAGCATAAAACGGTGTTTGATCAAAGACAAGAAGGGCTTGACCTGAGTTAGTGTTTTCTACACGACTATTATCAACCACAAGAACGGATAAAGTCGCATCTAATTGGTCTGCTTCGTAAACAAAAGTTGAAGCTTCTGTAATAGCTGCCAGGGTTTCGTTTTGCATTCCCATTGAACCACCTTTTACGACTGAAGCACGCGCACGGTCTTGCTGTTCCTTCATAGCGGCTTCAAAGCCAGCGATATCAAGTGTCATGCCTCGGTGTTCAGCCAGCTCAGCAGTCAACTCTACTTGGAAACCATAAGTATCGTAAAGTTTGAAAATATCACGCCCATCAATAACTGTCTTACCTTCAGTTGTTAATTTATCCATCAATTGTTCAGCAAATTGTGACCCTGTATGGATAGTGCGTGCAAAGGACTCTTCTTCACTTTTAACGATTTTTTCGATAAAATCACGTTTTTCAAGAACTTCTGGATAGTAGCTTTCCATGATTTGACCAACCGTTGGCACAAGTTTATACAAGAACGGCTCTGTAATGCCTAATTTTTGACCATGCATAGAAGCACGACGGAGCAAACGACGAAGCACATAACCACGCCCTTCATTTCCAGGAAGAGCGCCATCACCAATCGCAAAGGAAAGGGCACGGATATGGTCAGCAATCACTTTAAAGCTCATATTGTCGCCATCTTGGTCGTAAGTCTTACCAGAAATCTTTTCTACCTCACGAATAATTGGCATAAAGAGGTCTGTTTCAAAGTTGGTTTTAGCCCCTTGGAAGATGGCTGCTAGACGCTCCAAACCAGCACCCGTATCAATATTTTTATTTGGTAATTCTTTGTATTCTGAACGTGGAACAGCTGGATCAGCATTAAACTGAGATAATACGATATTCCAGATTTCGATGTAGCGATCATTTTCCAAATCTTCTTCTAGCAAACGAATGCCGATATTTTCTGGGTCAAAAGCTTCGCCACGGTCAAAGAAAATTTCAGTATCAGGACCTGAAGGACCCGCACCAATTTCCCAGAAGTTCTCCTCGAGTGGAATCAAATGACTAGGATCCACCCCAAGGGCTAACCAACGGTTGTAAGAATCTTTATCATCTGGATAGTAAGTCATATAAAGCTTGTCTTTAGGAAAAGCAAACCATTCTGGGCTAGTTAAAAGTTCAAATCCCCACTCAATCGCTTCATCACGGAAATAATCACCAATTGAGAAGTTTCCAAGCATTTCAAACATGGTATGGTGGCGAGCAGTTTTTCCGACATTTTCAATATCGTTAGTACGGATGGATTTTTGAGCATTGGTAATGCGTGGATTGTCTGGGATAACAGAGCCATCAAAATATTTTTTCAACGTCGCCACACCAGAGTTGATCCAAAGAAGAGTTGGATCATTGACGGGTACAAGATTAGCAGATGGCTCAACAGAATGTCCTTTTGATTTCCAAAAGTCGAGCCACATTTGGCGGATTTGTGCAGATGATAATTGTTTCATAATTAAGATACTAAGGGTGTTAAGCGGACACCGTCAAAATAGGAAACTTGACGAAGACGCTTGCGTCTAGGAAGTGTTTCTCTTTTTGACAAAGTCCGTAACCCGAGTTCATTTCAACATGAACTCGATACCCTTTCCTTTCGTTTAGATATTTTTGAAAAGTTGTTGTTAGAAAGAAGTAAGCCTTTCGGGCGGGTTCAATTTAACTAACCTGCTAAATTGAACCTTTCCTTTCATAAATGATAAATTTAGTTGAAAGAATCTTCCATGACATCAACGATTACGATGTCATGAGATATCAAGTAAAAAAGAGCTTTGGAGATTTCAGTTACTAGCTGATTATGACTGTCGTGAAGATTAAACATTTCACCACTAAAGGTAAAATATTTTCTCACTTAAAGTGGCTTATCACACTCTCCAAAAAATGACAAGAAACTAAACGAAGGGCGAAAAACCGCGGTACCACCTTCATTCAATGACTTGTCATTCTCTTTTATGATGCAATTGTAAGGTTAAGTAGCATGACTTTTCGCTTTACCTGGCTCGCAACAACCGCCAGTTTTCTGAAGTAAAGGGATGAAAAATCAATTCTCAACCACTCTATTATAGAGACTTTTTAAACTTTCGTCAACTGCTTACTCAGCTGATGATGAGCTTTCTGTTGTGCTTGATGCTTCTGTTGAGGATGAGCTTGTTTCAGAAGATGAAGCACTTGATGCGCTACTTGATGATAAGCTTGTTGTTGTATATGGTGATAAGATCGATGAGAAGGCATCGTCTTTAATCTTCACGTTAGCTTTTTTAAGGGCTGCTGCGATAACAGTATTTTTGAAATTGGTATCACTTGTTTTTTCATTCATAATGATTTTCTTAAGTTGTGATTTATAAGTTTTCCAATCTGTATCTTTTTCACCAGCTTTTGTGAGTTTCACAATATAATAACTTGTTGTATAAGTTGAGGTATCTACGACTGTAACGACATCAGACACTTCACCTTCTTTTAACTTGAAGGCTGCTGACATAACATCTGCTGGTACTTCTGTTGAAGCTGAGTCAAACTTAACTTCGCCACCCTTATCTTTAGTCACAGAATCTGTTGAGTTTTCTTTAGCTAGCTTAGAGAAGTCTGCGCCGTCTGCTTTAGCTTTTTCAAGAACTTCCTTAGCCTTATCTTCACTATCTAGTTTGATAATTTGAGCTGTTACTTCAGGGTTGTATTCAGTGTAAGCCGCTTTATAGTTTTCTGTTGTTAATTCTTTTTTAGCAGCTTGCTCAACAGCATACTCTACTAACATAGTTGTGCGAATCTGTTGTTTATATGATTCTACTGTCATTCCTGCTTGAGCCAGTGCTGCCGAGAAGGAATCACCATAAGATTCCGCTGTCTTATTATATTCTTCTGTTACTTTTTTATCAGAAACCTTATCACCATACTGCTCTTCAAACACTTTACTCATAATCAAATTTAACATAGACATCTGAGCAGCTGAAGTTGTCTTAGCTTCATTGTAAAAATCGGTGATTTTAATTGTGTCACCTTTCATTGTGACAATGTCTTTATTAGCGTTGTCTGTTGAACTACACGCTGCTAAGGTTGTTACAGAAAGTAACGTTACCAGACCTGCTGCCCATTTTTTTCTTAATTTCATTTAGTTTTAACTCCTTTTTACATTAACTGTCTTATTATAGCATATTTTCTTAAAATTGACTTAATCTAATAAAGTCACTTGTTCAGAATTTTTACGAAGCATCAACAAACCATCTCCTAGAGGAACTAAGGTAGCCGTCAAAGAAGGGTTGTCCAAGGTCGCATCAAAAAGTTTATGAAGTCCTCTATAAATAGTCCGTTGTCCACGTCGAACCTCTTCAATCGGTTTTGCGATATCACCACCTTGGAAAATGTCATCTAAAACCACCACACCACCAACTTCTAGTCGCTCTAGGATCTCAGGCAAGAAAACAATATACTTTGATTTTGCAGAATCCATAAAGACAAAATCAAAACCAGCCTCTAAATCAGCTAAAACCTCTGCTGCATCACCTTCTACCAAACGAATCTGTTGACGTGTGTCATACTTTGCAAAATTTTCTTTAGCAAAACCAATCATCTCTGGATTACGATCAATGGTCACAATTTCTGCTTCAGGTGCATACTCTGCCATCAAAAGTGCTGAAAAACCGATGGCTGTCCCAATCTCTAAAATCTTTTTGGGCTTCAAAGTTTGCATTAAAAATCTAAAATAAGCCACTGTTTCATGTGGGATAATCGGTATATTTTCTGTTTTGGCAAAAGACTCTAAAACTTCTAAATGTCCCTTATTTTGTGCTAGGTGGTGGCGCATATAGCGAACCACTTCTTCTTTAACAACAGGACGACGCATATT
This sequence comes from Streptococcus porcorum, assembly GCF_053203725.1. Classification (NCBI taxonomy): domain Bacteria; kingdom Bacillati; phylum Bacillota; class Bacilli; order Lactobacillales; family Streptococcaceae; genus Streptococcus; species Streptococcus porcorum. Next base: position 32,330 of record NZ_JBRUDG010000003.1, read on the forward strand.
ATGATTTGCATTTTTACTATATGATTTAACCATTTCTTTATTATACAACCTTCTTGCTATTTTTTCATCCCTCTACCCTTATTATTCGTTATTTTTTCAAAACAAAAAGCTGCGCCTGAGCAACAGCCTTTGTTTGCCTATTTTTTGAGACTTCGTCCCAAATAAAGAGAGAAAATTAGCCCTAAAGCATATAAAGCAATAAAAACATGTAGAGTCGTCATGTAGCTTCCTGATAGACTAAAGGTCCAGGATAAAAGGACAGGCCCTACTAATCCCGCCAAGGCCCAAGCAGTTAAACTATAACCATGTAAAATAGCCAGTTGCTTGGTCCCATATAGATCACTTAAGTAAGCTGGAAGTAAAGAAAACCCTGCACCATAACAAGTCATAAGAATCGCCATTGCAAAAATAAAAATCGGTTGAATCTGCGAGACTAAAAGTAAAGCTGATAAGAAGAGATTTACAATAAACAAGAGACTAAAAGTCAAGGGACGGCCAATATAATCCGATAAACTTGCCCATAGCAAGCGACCAAACCCATTAAAGATACCAAGTACTCCCACCATCAAAGCTGCAGATTCTGCTGACATTCCTGTCATTTCTTGAGCCATCGGTGAGGCAGCCGAGATAAGTCCCAAACCACAACTGATATTGATAAATAAAAGACTCCAAAGTAAATAAAAGGAGGGACGTCTAATAGCTTCTTTGGCTAGAACTCCTTCGCCAACTACTCGTTGACTCTCTCCAGAGCGCCCATAATTTCCAAAGGCTTTTAAATCTTCCTGCCTTGGTCTAACAATAAACTGCGCAGCCACTAACATGACCAGTAGATAAAGTAGACCAAAACTATAAAAAGTATTCGCTAGACCAATATGAGATAACAAATATTGAGCGATAGGACTTGTTAACAAGGATGCAAAGCCAAATCCCATAATGGCTAAACCTGTTGCCAAACCTCGCTTATCTGGAAACCATTTGATAATGGTTGATACAGGGGTAATATAGCCAGCACCCAATCCCATGCCACCTAAAATCCCATACCCTAGATAAAGTAGAGGAAGGGAATGGTGATCTAGTGCAAAACCAGCTAAAATATTTCCAGCAGCATATAGGATAGCTGAAATGGTCCCTGTCACTCTGGGACCAAATTTTTCCACCAACTGTCCCATAAAGGCAGCAGATAAACCTAAGCAAAAGATTGCCAAGCTAAAAGCAAAGGCCACCGCTGATTGATCCCATCCTGTTTCAGCCATAATAGGATTACGATAGACACTCCAAGCATAAGTTGAACCCAACATCAAATGCAAAGTCACCCCTGCTGCAGCCACTAAATAACGATTAGTTTTCTTCACCACTTCTCCTTTGACGAACTTTTTTAGTTTCACTTTCGCGAAATGTTCGTATATAAAGGTTATCACACCTAATTTGAAAACTCTATCATTTTAACCAGAAAACGTTTCCTTTATATTTCCTGGAAAATACACTAGAATGTTCGGTTTTTAATATCTAATAAGTTCTTTATTTTTTGGTTTTTACCTTGACTAACTTCCTTTAAATTCAAACTAAAGATACCTGCTTGCAATGCTGCCTCCATATCTAATTTACGATCCCCAATGTAGTAGGTCTTGTTTTTATCCAAGTGGTGAGTCTGGATTAAATAGTCTAAAGCTTCTGGGTGAGGTTTGCGCTTAAAACCTGAATCTCCTGTAACAACTTCTGTAAAATAAGACTCCAAGTCCAGTTGCTTCAAAACAGAGAAGGTATTATCTCCTTTATGGGTATAGATGAAATTCGTTATTCCCCGCTCTTTAGTCCAATCTAAAATCTCACGCGCTCCAGACATTAGCTGAATTTCTTGGTCTCTTGTTTTTAAATCAGTAGAATAATAGCTTTTCACCATTTGCTCATCTACATTTTCAAGCCTAGCCTTATCTTTTAATAATGCCCCCACCGACTCGTTTAGGATAAAAGCCAAAATCATTTTATCATCAAACTCCCATTGATAATGGTAATAAGTTGCCTCCAGTGCCTTCATAATAGCACCATAAGAATCTAAAAGGGTCCCATCCAAATCCCAAATAAAATTAAGGGGCATAGCATCTCCTTTTCTTGATAAAAGGAGTGTTTGGAAAATAAGGGGATTTACTTTACTTCCTCACACTCCTATAATCTCATTTTTAAAACCTTAGCGAATCCCTTTTGCAACTAAGGTCTCTAACTCCATCAAGCGTTTTTCAAAGACTGCAAAAGCCTCATCAAGATACGTGGCATCTAACATATCCACACCCGCTTTTTTAATCACATTAAGGGGATAATCAGAATTTCCTGCTTTTAGGTAGTCTAAGTAGCGCTCTTTATCCTCTGCATTTCCATGAACTATTTTTTCTGCTAGGTAACTTGCTGCTGCAAATCCAGTAGCATACTGATAAACATAATAATTATAGTAAAAATGTGGAATTCTAGCCCATTCAAACTGAATTTGGGGATTTTCTTGGGCAGAAAGACCATAATATTTTTCATTTAAAGTTGCGTACAACTCGCTAAGATACTCACTTGTTAAGACCTCGCCTTCTTGATCAGCTTGATGGATCAAGTCCTCAAACTCTGCGAATTGTGTTTGACGAAAGACCGTTGCTCTGAAGCCATCAAGGTAATTGTTGAGGATAGTAAAACGTAATTTTTCATCCTTGATTTCTTTTAACAAGGTTTCGGTTAAAATATTTTCATTAGTTGTGGAAGCAATCTCAGCTAAAAAGATACTATAATCTCCATAAACATAGGGTTGATTTTCACGCGTAAAAGTCGAATGTAGGCTATGCCCTGTTTCATGCACCAAGGTAAAAAGATTATCCAAGGTGTCTTGCCAGTTTAAGAGCATAAAGGCATTAGTATCATAAGATCCCCCTGAATAAGCTCCTGAACGTTTTCCTTTATTTTCATAGACATCAATCCACCGTTCATTAAAAGCACGTTTGACACGACTGGCATACTCTTCTCCAAAAATAGACAAGGTTTGTTCTGCTTTTTTCAAAGCCTCGTTATAGGTAAAGTGATAATCCGTCTCAGCTAACGGGGTATAAACATCGTACATCTTAAGCTCATCTAGTCCCAAAATCTCTTGACGTAGCTTGATATAACGATGCAGTAAAGGCAAGTGGCGATTAACAGTTTCAATCAACGTCTCATAAACCGCCTCTGGAATATGGTTGCTCGATAAAGCTGCCTGACGAGCCGAATCGTATTGACGAACCTTAGCTTTATAGTTATGTACTTTTACATTGGTTTGTAGGGTTTTAGCATAAGTATGTTGATATTGCTCATAAATACCATACATGGCTTCATAAGCTTCTTGACGAACCATACGATCCTTAGACTCCATCAAACGAATGTAGTTGCCATGAGTCAACTCAATCAAATCACCCTCACCATCTGGTACATATGGAAAGCTAATATCTGCATTATCTAAGATTTCAAAGGTTTCTCCTGCAGCACTAAATATTTCTTCTGCCCCTGCTAGTAGCTCTTCTGCTTCTTTGCTTAAAATATGGGCTTTTTTACTCAGCAGTTTTTCAAAAAAGTGAGCATAAAGAGCAAGCTCCTGCTCTTCTGCTATAAAGTCAGCCAATTTTTCTTGTGTTAGTGCCATTAATTCTGGCTCATAAAAAGCATAAGCCTGACTACATTGAGCATAAAGATTCATGGCCTTAGCTTGATATTCTTGATATTTAGCAACAGTTGTATCCTGATCATTTTTCATAGAAGCATAAACATAGAGTTTTTCCAACCGACGCTCCACATCTAGCTCTGTCTGTGTGATCTTCAAAAGAGAGGCCGCGGAATCTAAAAGGTGTCCTTCAAAGTCTGCAGCCTTCTCCAATTCACTCGCTAAATCCTCAAGTGCCTGCTCCCAATCCTGATCTGTCGCAAAAATAGTGGTTAAATCCCAAGTATCCTTTTCCTTCAAATGTGCGCGATTTTCTGACATGTTGTCCTCCTTTAGCCGCATCAAACGGATGATTATTATCATTTTATTTTATCATAAAAAGCTGGTGGATAGAGGATTTGCCTTTGTTTTTCCTTTTGACGCTGATAATAAGTCAAAAAATGTTGATAATACCACCCGATTTGCTCTTGTACTTGCAAAAAACCAGCCTCAAGAGAGGGAGGTCTGACTTGCGGGAAAAAAGCATTAAGGTCTTGGTTTAACAGATTTTGTCCTTTAAGATAACAGGCCTCCTGTTCTTTTAACCAGCGTTTTGAACCATAAAAAAGCTGGCGCTGAATATAAGTTTTAATCCCCTTATCTACCTTTACCTCTAAAAAAGATAACGGCTGTTTTAAAAAAGGTAGGCGTAAAACAGCAAGTGAAAAATCAGATAAGCTCCAAGATTTCTCCAAGTAATGAACCTTTCCACGCAAGTCCTCATGAATAAGATATTTTAATCGAATCTGAGAAAAATCAAGGTCTAACTCCCAGAGATAAAATCCCATATTTTTAGAAAAATAAAGTAGATGACGATGAAGAGACGTCAACTTATCTTTTAACCAAAGTTCTTTCCCTAAAAGCCAACAAACATAGTAACCCGCTTGGTGATAAGCAAGTGTCCGTTCTTTTAATCGTTTCAAGGATAGACGACTGCATTGAACCTCTAGAGCAATACGATGATTAACAAGGACATCTGCAACTTGTGACACTTCTTTAATCGGAGCTTCTAAGGCGACCTCCTCTCCTTTAGCTAATAAAACCTGATATAGCATTTCTTTTAAAGCAAGGTGTTCTTGACTTTCATTTTCAGAAAAAAAGTGACAGTTTTTAAGAGAAACATGGGCAAAATGCGCACGCATCACCTCACCTTGTCGCAAGCGGACAGGATTTTGACAAAGTGGACAGAAAAATTCCTGCCTTTTGGCAGGAATCTCTTGTAGTAAGTTGATCATCTGTCCTTTCTGATTTCTTGCTTGTAACATAGACTCCTCCTTACTCACTTTATTCGAAAATTAATCCAAATAAGTCTTTAAAAGAAGTTGCTCTTCATCGTTTAAAGGGCGATAGGCTCCGACTTGCAAATTCGGATCTAACCTAAAACCTCCAAAGCTGACCCGTTTTAAAAAAATCACTTTTACACCATAAGCTAAGAACATTTTTTTCACTTGATGAAATTTTCCTTCTGAAATTGTAATAAAGGCTCTGCTTTCTTGAACATTAGCCTCTACAATCTTCAACTCTGCTGGCTGACAAACTCTACCATCTAAAAATCTCACCCCTTTTGCAAAAAAGTCTACAGCATCATCTGCTAAAAAGCCATTAACTACCAGCTCATAGGTCTTTTTCACATGATGTTTTGGGTGTAGCATTCGATAACCTAACGGACCATTATTGGTTAGAAGTAATAAACCTTCCGTATCACGATCTAGACGGCCAATCGGATAAAGCCCTTGACGGAAATCTTTTTTATCTATCAAATCAATCACTGTTTGGTGATTTTTATCTGTGACAGCCGTGACAACACCAGCTGGTTTATTTAGGAGATAATAAACGGCTGGCTCAAGCTCAATAGTTTTCCCAGAAACAGTAATATCTTGTAGATTTGGATCCACAATCTGACTAAGCCGCGTTGCCCTTTTTCCATCAACCTTAATTTGTTTTGCTTTAAACAACCTTTTCACTTGATTCCGTGAACCAAGTCCCGCTTTTTCCAAACATTTATCCAATCTCATACTCTCTATTCTAACACACAAACATAAGCCTTGTCTAAGGGATGAAATGTGATATAATACTAATTAGTAATATAATAAAGGAGTTAACTTATGGGACTTTTACAAGATGGCAGATGGGTGGACAAATGGTATGATACCAAGTCAACAGGTGGCAAGTTTGTCCGTACTGTCACACAATTTCGTAACTGGATTACACCTGATGGACAAGCGGGTCCGACAGGAACAGGTGGTTTTAAGGCTGAGTCGGGTCGCTACCATCTCTACGTTTCTCTGGCTTGTCCTTGGGCTAGCCGAACGCTTATTATGCGGAAATTGAAAGGCTTGGAAGAGCATATCTCACTTTCTATCGTTCATCCCTTGATGTTGGAAAATGGTTGGACTTTTGCGGATGGACCTGGCGTCATCAAGGATTCCCTCTTTAACAGCGACTATCTTTATCAAGTTTATTTGAAAGCTGATCCACACTATTCTGGTCGCGTCACTGTTCCTGTCCTTTGGGATAAGAAAACCAATACCATCGTCAGCAATGAATCTGCTGAAATCATGCGGATGTTCAACAGTGCCTTTAATGATATTACGGGCAATCATGACGACTACTATCCAGAACACCTACAAGCTGAGATTGATGCCATGAATGACTTTGTCTATCCAAACATCAACAATGGCGTTTACAAGGCAGGTTTTTCAACTAATCAAAACGTTTACGAAAAAGAAGTCAAAAATCTCTTTGTTGCCTTGGATAAACTGGAAGAACATTTAGCAGATCAGGACTATCTGGTTGGTAACCAGTTGACAGAAGCAGATATCCGACTTTTCACAACCTTAGTACGATTCGATCCTGTTTACTTTGGGCATTTCAAATGCAATATCAAGGCCTTGGTTGACTATCCAAACCTGTGGAATTATACCAAGCGGATTTACAACCATGCTGGTATTGCGGAGACGGTTGACTTTGACCATATCAAACAGCACTACTATGGTAGCCACAAGACCATCAACCCAACTGGCATTGTTCCTGTAGGACCTGATTTGGATTGGACACTTTAGAGTCAAAAGGGAGGTGACAGCCTCTCTTTTTATAATCCAGATTTTTACGAAAAGGAGATTTTTATGTCTGACATTAAGGCAAAACGTGTATCCAATTACGAATTGTTTTATGATTTGGTCTTTGTATTAGCCACTTCTTCTCTAACAGGCTTGCTACATGGGGACCACATTGGTTTTAAGGAGATAGCGACCTTTATCACTGCAAACTTGATTATTATGAGTTTGTGGATCGATGAGACTATCTACCTCAACAAGTATGGTGAAAGAGATGGTCTAGATATTTACACTATCATTGCTTCTATGTTTGTAGTAGGGCAGTTATCTCTAAACTTTAGTAATGATTTTGAGCAGACTGCTCTACCATTTTTTATTTTTATCAGCCTAGCCTATGGGCTAATTTCACTTCAGTATTATCTACGTGGGAAACGTATCGGTTTTACTAATGATATTAAAAATAGTCTATACATGTACGGAGCTTATATTCTTGTCTTTCTCCTATCTTGTATTGCCATGGCTTTGAATGTCTGGACTTACGATGAAAAAAGTTTATTAGTTTTCTACCTTCCATTTGTGATTTCTTACTTGTTCAAAGATAAACTCAGCCATGATGTGATGAACTTTCCTCATATCGTAGAACGCTGCCAGCTGATTACTATTATCACCTTTGGTGAAACAGTTATTGCTATTTTGAAGAATTATCCTATTCAAACGCACTTGCTAGCAGGTATCTTCTTCTTCCTAGCTATGGCCTTCTCATTTATGTTCTACATTTCGCAAACCTATCTTAATATCAATCACCATCAGAAAACAAATGTTGCAGTATTACTTTATGCTCATATGGTCTTAGTTTTAGGAATTAACTTCTTTACCGTTGCTGTGGAAGTCTTATATGGTGAACATGCTAGCTTTGGTTTACCTTTCCTACTTATCGGATTCTTTCTCTACTATCTCGGCATCCTTATGACCACTCGTTATAACCAAGACCTTTATCGACTTGGAAAGGCAGTTTGGTTACAATATGCCTTCACTTTGTTAACAACCATTACGCTGCTAATCATAAGTCAACATCATTTACTTCTTATGGCTATCATATTAGCTATCAGTTCTTACACGATGGTTAGAATTACCTACCGCCATCGAACCTCAGTTAGAGAGAGTTTAGAAGAATAAGAATAACCGACTGCCTAGAAAGGTGGTCGGTTTTTAATTCTTATTTTGTCAATTTACTCGCTGCAGCTTCGTCAATAATGAGGACGACATCCTCATGGTTTTGAAGGACACTTGCTGGAACTTCCTCTGTCACGGGACCTTCCACAGTCGCCTTAATAGCGTCAGCTTTTTCCTGACCATAAGCCATGAGGACAATGGTCTTGGCTGCCATAATGTTGGCGATGCCCATTGAGATAGCTTGTTTTGGTACATCTTCTGAGTTGTCAAAGAAGCGAGCATTAGCTTCAATGGTTGACGGCGCCAAGTCAACCAAGTGGGTCTGACCATCAAATGGAGCACCTGGTTCATTGAAACCGATATGGCCATTGCGACCAATTCCCAAAATTTGGAAATCGATTGGATGCTCTGCCAATACGTGATTATAACGTTCCACCTCAGCTGCAAGGTCACTTGCTAAGCCATTTGGTAAATAAGATTTCTTAAACGGTTTGGCAGAAAAGAGTTGTTCTTTCATAAAGTAAGCGTAGGATTGGTCGCTCTCCTCATCCAAACCAACATACTCGTCCAAGTTAACAGATGTCACTTCAGAAAAATCTAAATCACTCTGGCGAATGTTTTTGTAAAATTCGATTGGGCTAGAACCAGTCGCCAAGCCAAGAACCTGCGCACCAGTTGCCAATTTATTTTTTAATAAGTCAAAGGCAATCTCTGCACCTTCTTGTTGACTCTTTACAACGATCACTTTCATAAAAACCTCCTATTTGGTATAGACCGATAACTGATAGTTTTATTTTATGGTATAGACCAATTTTTGTCAAGTAAAAGGTTTGAAAATTAATAAATCCTCATCATATCATTTAAAACTGACGGATAAGAGTGAACATGGTATAATAGATGAGCTAAAATACTTGATCTAAGGAGACTATTTTGAATACTAAGGATTTTGATTTCCACTTACCAGATGAGCTGATTGCACAAACCCCACTTGAAAAACGGGACAGCTCAAAACTGTTGATTATTGATAAAGAAAAGCAGAGCATGACAGATAGCCATTTTGACCATATTATCGATGAACTCAATGAGGGAGACGCTTTAGTCATGAACAACACGCGCGTTCTTCCTGCTCGCCTTTATGGTGAGAAACCTGATACCCATGGTCATGTGGAACTGCTTCTCTTAAAAAATCTTCATGCAGACCAATGGGAAGTTCTCGCCAAGCCTGCCAAACGCCTAAAAGTTGGCAGTCAAGTGTCTTTCGGTGATGGACGCTTGATGGCAACTATTGTTGAGGAATTAGAACATGGTGGACGTATTGTCGAATTCTCCTACAAGGGTATTTTTCTTGAAGTTCTAGAAAGTTTAGGTGAGATGCCTCTTCCTCCCTACATTCACGAAAAATTAGAAAATCGTGAACGGTACCAAACCGTTTATGCTAAAGAAAATGGCTCTGCGGCTGCCCCAACCGCTGGTCTGCATTTTACTCAAGAGCTGCTTGAAAAAATTGAGGCTAAAGGGGTTAAGTTGGTTTATCTGACCCTTCATGTCGGTCTTGGCACCTTTAGACCAGTCTCTGTTGAGAATCTTGATGAGCATGAGATGCATTCTGAGTTTTACACCTTATCTCAAGAAGCTGCTGATACCCTAAACCAAGTCAAAGAAAAAGGAGGACGTATCATCGCAGTTGGGACGACTTCAATTCGTACGTTGGAAACCATTGGACAAAAGTATCAAGGTAAACTACAAGCTGAATCTGGCTGGACCAATATCTTTATCAAACCAGGTTACCAATTTAAAGTTGTTGATGCTTTTTCAACCAACTTTCATCTTCCAAAGTCAACTTTGGTCATGCTGGTTTCAGCCTTTGCCGGTAGAGAATTTACTCTAGATGCCTATAAACATGCCGTTGAGGAACACTACCGCTTCTTCAGTTTTGGTGATGCCATGTTTGTAAAATAAAAATGACTCAAAAAGCTCCCTGATGGCTATCAAGGAGCTTTTTTTATTAATCGATAAAGAACGCACGAGGCCCATCATAAGTGACGTTATCACTAAAAGCCATATAAACATTAAATAATGGTGCAAAGAAAATATATAGCACCGCTTGAACTTGTGATAATCCAAAAGCACGCGCATAAGAATAGTAGAGGTAAACTCCATAAACTTGACCTACCAAAGGTACGATCAATAGGAGAGCAAAAATACCTTTTTCTTTTCCAAAAGTAATACATTGTTGGATATAAAAATTATAAATTGGAACAATTGATTTCCAACCCGCATATCCAGCCTTACTAAAAAGAAGAATATTTGAAATAATCGTCAGAATCCACCAGATAAATGAAAAGATTACTGACACACCCCAAAAACCTAAAAATAATCCATTAACAAATGTCTCTTCCATTTTTATCACCCTTTCTATAATTTTATTATATCAGTATTATTTAAATAATACAATAGAAAAAGTAAAAATAAAGAGATTAACCCCACTGATTCGGTTAATCTCTCCTATTACTGATAGTCTCGTTCACTTTAATTCATATTGACACGGTGCCATTCATTAATCACATAAGCTAGCTGACCCACTTGCAGAAGTCCCTCATTACTAATTTCTGTACTATATTCAGTCGAACCACCTAGTCCAGCTGTATATAGGGCGATTAAATAAGGTACCTCTTCAAGTACAATGGCATCCACATTTAAAGCCTCACCAACATATCCAGGTTTTTGATAAATCGTTAAATCATTCAGATAAGTTTTATAATAAGTTCCTGGGAAAGATTGACCCAAAAATGATAAGATATCAGAATATTTCTTCTGATGTTGCCATAGGTAATTTAAGACTTGAATATAATAGTCGGTAGTTGTCTTATTTTGCCGGCTAATGGTTTTAATCTCTGCTTTTGACTCTCCATAACGATCGAACATACTGTAGGCTTTATCCATACCACCTAATCTTTCGGCAAGAGCATAAGCTGGTGTATTTTCAGAATAAACCAAAGAATATTCCTGCATGTCTGGGATAGTCATCTGACCATTGAAAGCGGAAACATAAGCATCATGCTCTCCCTCATACTCGTAAGTTGTTCCTGTAATGTCAAATTTTTCATCTAAACTTAGATTACCCTTTTCTACTTCGTCAACGACTAACATATTAAGAGGTAATTTATAAGTACTTCCCGCAGTCATAACTTGTGTGTCATTCATTGAAAAAGTTTCACCAGTCTTGGTATTTTTATAAGAAAAAGCAATGCTAGAATGTGGAATGCCATGCTCATCCAAATAAGCTTTAATCGTATCTTCCAAACTCAAGTGTGCATAGTCATAGTATAAACCGTAAGATGACATCGTCGCTAAATCAGCTTGCATCACAGAATCTTTTGCTGCTTGACTTTTATTTGTCTGCTTGACAGTCTCTTTCTCCACACTGGTATCAGTCTTTTTACCACTAAAAATGGATTTAGTGGTCTCAGAGATTAAATCACCTGTCACTAACTGAAGCAACCAATTCTCCACTGTCTGCGTGTCTTTCTCTTGTGCATAAACAAGGGAAGATTGGCTAATAGAACCCATGGTCACCACTAGGGTGAGTGTACTCTTACAAATAATTGATAAAACTTTTTTTCTCACAATAATTCTCCCAACCTTCGTATTATAAAAAATTATTTCTAAAATAGCAAGCCCTATTTACTTTTTTATAATATATCATTAGTTTTTTATTAAAAGATAAAGTTTTTGTTAAATATTTTACAAAAAAATAAAAAACAGAGACTCATCTCGATATCGGTAAATCTCTGTTTTTGTGTTCAAACTAATGCTTACTTTATCACTGTTTATTTAGCAGCTTGGTACAACTCCTCAACCTTGTTCCAGTTGATAATCTCAAAGAAAGCCTTGATATAATTTGGACGAACATTGCGGTAATTTAAGTAATAAGCATGTTCCCAAACATCAAGCGCCAAGATTGGTTTTTTCCCATCCATAATAGGTGTATCCTGGTTAGGCGTTGAAAGCACTTCAAGTTGACCTTCTTGATTTACAACAAGCCATGCCCAACCTGATCCAAAACGAGTTGTTGCAGCAGCTGTAAAAGCTTCTTGGAAAGCTTCAAAAGAACCAAAAGTTGCATTAATTTCAGCTGCTAATTCTGCTGAAATCTCTGTTTTTTCTGGAGAAAGTAATTCCCAAAAGAGTGCATGATTGAGATGACCACCACCATTATTAATCACAGCTTGGCGGATATCAGCTGGAATTTGTTCAACATCGGAAAGAAGAGCTACTAAGTCCTCACCAATTTCTGGATGTTTTTCTAGTGCTGCATTGACATTTGCCACATAAGTCGCATGGTGCTTATCATGATGAAGTGTCATTGTTTCAGCGTCAATATAAGGTTCTAGAGCATCATATGCATACGGAAGATCTGGTAAAATAATTGCCATGTTGGTACCTCTTTCATTATTTCATCTGACATAATCATAACGCAAAAAAGTGATGAATTCAAACAATCTGCTTAAAGAATAGACATGATTTTCAATAAAGCAACCTCAAATAGATAACCCTTTTCCAAACGCCCTGTTTTGATATCACGGTCGGTTTCAATCAGAAGTAAGAGACTCTTTTTTAAAAAATCCACAGATAAGGCCCTAGAATCTCTAATAGCAAATCGTACCTGATAAGGATTAACACGGCGCCCTAAATAATCAGACAGCTCTTTTACAATCTGATTTTCTGATTGTCCTTTTTGTAGCAACAGCTTTGTTTGTAAAAACAATCGAAATTGTCCTATTAAAATAGACAACAACTTCACCTCATCTTCTCCTTGCAAGACTAAATCCTTAACTAAATCTCTTGCTTGATCTACTTTTTTTGTCAACACAAAATGAATCAAATCAAAAAGATTATCTTGTAACGTTTTAGGAATAGCTTCTGAAATATCTTGCTGACTAATCTGACCAGAAGATTTGTAAGATGCCAAAAACAACAAGTTCTTTTCCAGCTCACTAAAGTCAAAGTTTGACTTTATCAAAAGCGTATCAAATGCCCCTGTTTCAAACACCAGCCCTTTTTCGTGGGCTAATTTTTGAAAATAAGTTTTTAACTCAGCTTCCTTTAATGCCTCAGCTTCAAAAATCATGGCATCGCGCTTTAATAGTTTGACCAAACGGCGCTTACCATCTAACTTTCCTGGCGCGAAAATCAGCAATCGCGTGGTCTCAACAGGTTGTTCCAAATAAGTTTCAAACTGTTTTGCTTCAGTATCACTTAAATAGGACTTTTTCTGGGTGGTTAAATCCAACACGTGATCTAAAATAACCACCTTTTGATCTGCAAAAAAAGGTAAACTCTGTAAATCCATATCAATAAGAGAATAATCCGTCTCTGCTAGATCAAAATAAGAATAGGTGAGGTCCGCAGGATCATAAGCAATAGCTTGAAGTAAGGCTTGTTTCATCACCGCAAATTGACCAAGATCCTCCCCTGTGACAAGAGTAATCTGTGGAAGATGATCGCGCTTTAGTTTTTTTATTTTTTCAATCGCTAACATAATATCTATTATACCAAATCTAAAAATAAAACAGGAAGTGAAGTGGGGATCCCTAAAAATCTTCATTTCCTGTTTTTATTTTACATCATAACACTATTTATCTTTTAATCAACTGGCGGAGTTGTTCAAAAAATGTCATTCCTATAAGAACAGCTATCGTCGTGAGTAAGCCAATATAAAACATGATGTCCACAAAAGGATAATCTTTGGTTGAAGATTTAGAGCTAAATAGACCTTTTTTGACAAGAGTTGCTTTGACCCCTTTTGGAGGTGTCAACAAGGAAGAACTGCTAGAAGATTTCAGGTGAAGATAGCCATCTGTCACTTCTAACTTAGGTTTACTCTCTCCTTTTTTAATCAGACCATACAGATTATTATTAAGGTCATAAGTTTGACCAGCTAGTTCATACTCTCCTTTTTTGGCTAATAACTGATAAGAAAAATCTGAAAAACCATGCTCCAGTAAGGTATTCGCAAAATAATGACGTGTATAAACCCCTTCTTGATTATTCCAATCTCCAACTCCTAAAACAATACTAATCAACTGGCGATTATTTCGTTTAGCTGTTACGATTGCATTAAAACCAGCATTAGCACTAGAACCTGTTATCAAACCATTGACCCCTGACATCCCAAGACCCTCTGTATCGCCTTCAAGTGAGTGGTTATAGGAGGTAAGAATTTCTTCAGATGCCGTCCCTTTTTGGATGGTATAGGTCGTCTGCTCTGTGTAGGTTAACACCTCTGGATAATTCGTTAATATATCATAACTTAAAAGAGCGAGATCTCTAGCTGTCGTGACGCTTTGAGTGGTCTCTCCATTTAGTGATGCAGCACCTGTTTCGTTGACAAATTTAGTGTGCAACATTCCTAAATCCTTAGCTTTTTGGTTCATACTCTCAACGAAATCAGTGCCTGTCAAAGTCTGTAGGGTAGAAGCTAAAGCTATTGCGGCATCATTAGAAGAAGAAATCAAACTTAGCGCTACTAAGTCTTCAACAGTGTAATAATTAGGGCTGTAGCTAAGAGTGGTATTGATATTAATTTTCTTCTCCAATTTCAATTGCCCATTTTCAACAGCCTCCAATACAAGATAAACTGTCATTAATTTTGTTAAGTTAGCTGGATCACGGCTAAGCTCACTATTGTTTTCTTCTAAAATTTGACCAGTCTCCAAATCAACAAGAATATAAGCCTTTGGTAAATCTGTCTTAGATACCTTATAACCCGCATCCTTGGTCATGGTCAAAAGATCCTCTGCCTGAATCCTAACAGGTATGAGTAACCCGCATAGGATTACAATAAAGGCTAATCCTAATTTTTTCATCACATCTCCTCCATCCTAACTTCTTATCTATTCTACCATAATTTTTAATACCATAGATTTCAGATTAACGACATTCAAGTGCCCTTTCTTTACACCCTGCTCTCATACCTTATCTAATAACAATGAAACCACTATTTCTATTATTAAATAAGACACCATTAGATAACGGTGTCTTATGAATATATTCGTTTAGACACTTCTGCCACAGGCAAACCAATAATAGTATGAATATCACCTGCAACATAGTCTATAAAACGAGGATCTAAATCTTGAAAACCATAAGCACCAGCCTTATCCATGGGAGATTTAGAAGATAGGTAATCTTCGATTACTGGTTGTAGAGCAGGATAGTACTTAACAAAACTTACCTCTGCTATGGTATAAAATACCTCTATAGCATCTCGTGTCCGTAAACAAACCGAAGTCACCACATGATGCTTATGTCCAAAATACGAATGAAACATCTCTCTCGCTTCTTCTTGATTTTTAGGCTTGTTATAAATGCGATCATTGAAAACCACCATGGTATCAGCTGAAATATACAAGGTTTCCTTATCATCTTTTCCAGCTGACTTGGCTTTAGAAATTTCACAACACGTCCTAGCAGCACGCTCTAAAAAAGGCAAATGTTTCAATTTCTCCATATAAGTAGTTTCAATACCACGTTCATCCACTTCAACAGATGCAATCTCTGGAGATAAAAAAGATAATAATTGCCGTCTTCTTGGTGACTGACTTAATAGCACAACGTGTTTAGCTGGTATTATTTTTCCTCTTTTTTCATAATCAACTAAATAAGACATCTTCTCCTCTTCTTCCTATACCTTTTATTACTTTCTAATTCTTTATCTTATAGAAAACTCTCCAGTAAAAATTTCACCTGTACTTTCCCTGAAGTTAAAAACCGAGTCTTATTATAACATTTTTGTTAAAAAAATACACTCACCTCACCGTTTCAATCGTCCAGCTTTTACGCCCTCTAAACCGTATAGCACCTTGTTGATCAGTTCGATAAACACGTATTTTTGCTTTCTCAAAACGCTCTAAAGTTTCTTGGTGTGGATGTTTGTAGCGATTGTTTTTTCCTGCAGATATCAGCGCAACCTCTGGTGTGACCTGTGCTAAAAATTCTGGATAGGACGACCCTTTTGATCCATGATGCCCTGCTTTCAAAACATCAATATCAAGGCTGGGATAGGCTTTGATCAAGTCCAATTCTCCATCTTCCAAATCACCTGTAAATAAAAATCGCTTAGATAGTAATTCTCCATATAAGACAATGGAATCATTATTACCGCCATCTCCTACTGAAAAAGGATATAAAACCTGCAAGGAACTTCCCATTATGGCTAAGCGATCTCCTGCCTGTACCACACTAACAGGATAGCCTAATGCCTGTAAACGTCTTGCAAAATCTACTTTTCCTAAAGCCCCTGGACTGACTAAAATCTCTCCAATCGTAAAAGCATCTGCTACCGATTCTAAGTCACCAACATGGTCAGTATCGGTATGGGTCAATACCAATTGATCAATTTTACCTACTCCTCTGCTTTTTAAATAAGGGATTAAGGTTCTATCGGCATTCGTATCCAATACCTTTTTCCGCCATTTTTCCTGAGCCTTAAAATTAACTTTACCTCCTACATCAATCAAAATTGTTTTCCCTTTTTGATCTCTTATAAAAATACTATCTCCCTGCCCAACATCAACAATAGTAATTTCATTGGTTAAAGGTTGCTTGGTGAAACAAAATAAACAAAGCAAGCAACAAATACTAAGTCTGCGCAAGCTTTTAACAAAATAAAAATCATGCCATAGTGCTAGGAAAAATAACATGCCCGCACCAACTATCAACATTGGAGTACCTAATATCAGTGGCTTTGGGGAATAGTGAGCCACAAGACGAATCACAACTTCCAACCACTCAAAACAAGGATTCCACCAATCCATAATAAATAAGGGACTTAATAGCAAGACCATACTCAAAAGTGGCAAAATGAGGAGGTCAAATACTAAAGCAAAGAGAGCTGTTAAGATAATAGATAAGGGTTGGAAACTTGCAAAGTACCACATTAAAAGCGGTAAAATCCCTAAACTAACGGTCATGACTTCTGCTAGTAGCTTTTTAACCCCTTTTAAATGCTCCCAATCCATAATAGTTAAAATAAAAGCATAAGCTAGACTTAAGACCGCTCCCGTACTTGCCAAGGCATTTGGCAGGATAAGCATTAGTAAAATTATGGTCAGGGCAAAATTATCTAGTTTTTTATAGCCCATTAGAGACAGACTAAGTTGTAAAAGACTTCTGATAACAGAGATGGAGTAACCTGTTAAACCTGCATATAAAAAGGAGAGAGGAATCTGTAGCCAAAATGAATGTTCCTGTGTCACCCCTAACCTTAAGATAACATAGCGCACTCTATTCATAAAAAAGCCCACTTGCATTCCTGACAAAGCAAAAAGATGAATAATTCCCAAATTAGAATAAAGATCTTCCATTTCATCAAAACTGACATCTAAATAACCCAAGAGCAAACCTGTCATATAGTGGCGCATAGGCGTTGGAAAATGCGTCTCAATAAAAACCAATAATTGTCGACGCCACTGTGCAATTTGCCATCTTATGTTCCATTTGCTTGACTTGTGAATAGACTTAATCTTTGAAACCTTCAACGTTCGATAGATTTTCTGCGACTTCAAATAGGCCCGATAATCAAAGCCAGAAAAATTCCGTCTTCCTTCAGCTTCTTGCGTCTTAGCCTCAACCATCAATAAGACCGTTTGATCCAAACGTTTAAAGTAAGCTTGTTCCTCCTCAGATTGCAATTGATAATAAACCTGATAAGTTCTTCCTGAATTTTGTCCTCTAAAAGACAAACTATCACCATTAACTTTAATGGTATCAACGAGCATAGTGATTTGTGTAAGCTCTTTAGGAGCTGAGTGGTATGAGAGAGCCACTTTCCAATTTAAAAATGAAAAGAAAAGAGCAAAAGGGAGTAACGTTAAAATCAACCTAACTCCCAACTTAAGTCCACGACTAACAACGATCCAAAGTAAATATACTAAAAAAATAGGGAGTAAGTACCAATTTTGAAGGTAAAAACTCCCGTATAGCCAAATCAACAAAAATGCTACTTCAATGGGTTTTAAAGGAAAAATTTTATTCCACACTGACATTATCCTTTAACTTTTCAAACGTTTTTTCGCCAATACCTGAAATATTTTTCAAATCCTCAATAGACTGAAAACCACCATTTTGTTCACGGTAATCAATAATATCTTGTGCTCGTTTCTCACCAATACCTGAAATACTGGTTAAATCAGTGACTGTAGCCTTATTAAGATTAATTTGTTTTTCACTTGAAGTATGAGAAGAATCTGATGACATTGAAGAAGCTACAGAAACGTCATCTGCACCTTCCTCACCTTCACGCGCAACATAAATAACTTCTTCATCAGTGAGCTTAGCAGCTAAGTTGATCCTTTTTTTATCAGCATCTGGCCTTAGACCTCCTGCTTTTTCGACTAAATCTGTCACCCGACTACCTTGTTTAAGGTGATAGACCCCCTCCTTTTGAATAGCGCCCTTGATATCAACAACAAGCTCATCACTAGCTTCTCTTTCTTGGTGACTTGAAACCGAAGAAGTCAATATTGAACTTTCAATGGTTGAACTCATCAGTTGAGTTTGAGACTCAGTGGTAGGTGCTTTCTCTAACAAAAGAAATACCGCAAGTATCATCGCTAGAACCCCTAAAACTAGGCTTACCACCCACGCCTTTTTATCCTCAATAAAATCCATAATCCAATCAAACATAAACTTACCTCCATTGATTCTATTCGTAAAGGTAAATAAAAAGTGAGGTCACTTTTGCGTTAGTAATCTCACTTTTTCGTTTGATTATAATTTAATGTGTTTTTCAGGATCCCAAACAAAACTTGCCAAATAGCTAAAAACTAAGGTTAACACTACCACAACAAGAGCAAGTACGGCTGCTGGAATACGAATGAAAAACCATAAAACATTTGGCTTTTTACCATCTTGATAAGCTTGCGCTTCTTGATCAAGGGCATCAAAGGACGTTTGAACACGTCTTGCAACCTCTTCAATCCCTTCGTCATTCATGCGCTTAATATCTGATATATCAATAGCTTCTCCAAAGTTCATATCAACACGCTCGCGTGCTAAAAGCCCTTTTAAACTTCTTGGCCCTACATACACGCAAGGTAAAATCTTAACCTTAGCCATCTTAGCAATCACAGCTACCCCACCTTTAACATCTGTGGAGTGCCTGCTACCACTTGGAAACATGACTAAAGAACGGTTCCCTTTTTTCAAGACATTGATAGGATGTTTAATGGCTTGTTGGCTTGGATTTTCTCGATCAATCGGAAAAGCACCGCACATCCTAATCCACCAACCAAAAACACGATTAGCAAACAATTCCTTTTTAGCCATGAAAATAAACTGTTTAGGTCTCGCCGCATAAGCCATATAAACAGGATCCCACCATGTCCTATGCGGGGATACTAAAATATAATTTTCTTCTTCATCTAAAATGTTATGCGTATGATGATAGTGAACATTACCGTTAACAATCCACAATAATGATACCACTAAACCACGTAAGTAAGCATAAAACATCTGCTTATCTCCTTCTTCACATTATTTCTCCTATTATACTAAAATTTTTAAAATTTTGATAGAGTTAGTAGACAAGGATAGGTTTTGTGTGTATTATAGTAATAAAAGAAATTTTTTAGGAGCTTAATTTTGTCTCATCAATCATCAACAAAGAAAAAGGAATTGCCTGCTATCAATGGTATGATCGGACTTGCCAGTTTGATTACCATCCTGTCACTTCTCTATGTTCTAGGAACAAGAAGTATAGACTATGAAAAACTCAATGCCATTTTTCCTTTTATCAAATATGAAAAAAAAGTTAAACCAAAAGAAGAAGTTGTCTTAGATCCCACTGCTCTCGCTACTGGTACAAATCATAATAACGCTGCCTCTAGCTACGCTTATGATACTGCTGAGATCAGAGCTTATATGAGAGGGGAAAAAGAATACACAGGAGAAAAATTGGTCTTTATCACCATAGATGATGGTGCCAACCATAACATTACACCGCGTATTTTAGATATCCTAAAAGATCAGCAAGTCCCTGCAACCTTTTTTGTCATCGGTAGAACTGTTTATGATGAATTTGCAGACATTTTCCAAAGGCAAATTGCAGAAGGACACGCTATCGGTCTTCATAGTGTTTCACATGACATGGGCCTTCTTTATCCTGGAGGGGTACCAAATGTCACGCAAATCCTATCAGAAGCTCAAGAAGAGCAACAATACTTGAAAAATATCTTGGGAGCTGATTTTAATTCAAAAGTTTGGCGTTACCCAGGTGGAGCAATGTCATGGCAAGGCATAGAAGAAAGCAATGCTGTTCTTGCTCAAAATGGTTTTGAGTGGATTGATTGGAATGCTAGTGTGGGTGATGCTGAAGCAGCCAATATTCGACCAAACAATCTCCAAGAGATGCTAGATTATCACACCTTATCCTATAGTCATTTTCCAGAAAGTGATGTGCGAGTGGTTCTCATGCACGATGCTTATGATAAAGAATTAACAGTTGAAGCTCTTCCTCATATCATCAAATACTATAGGGATCAAGGTTATAAATTCGGAGTACTATCTTAATGCCAACTAATCTATTACAAAAAAAAGAGCGGGTTGACCAGCTCTTTTCTACTGATGTCAAAATTATTCAAAATAAAGAAGTATTCAGCTATTCTGTCGATAGTGTTCTTCTCTCACGTTTTCCAAAACTACCCAGCAAAGGAAAAATTGTTGATCTTTGTAGTGGTAATGGTGCTGTAGGCTTATTTGCCTCTAGTCAAACCAAGGCTCATATCACTCTTGTTGAGTTGCAAGAACGTTTAGCTGACATGGCTAGACGCTCTATTTCTCTCAATCATCTAGAAGAACAAGTCACTATTGTCAATGATGATTTGAAAAACCTTCTTGAGCATGTTCCACGTTCTCAGATTGATTTGATTCTCTGTAATCCACCTTATTTCAAAGCTAGCGAGACCTCTATTAAAAATCTTAGTGAACACTACCTACTCGCCCGACATGAAATCACAACTAATCTTGATGAAATCTGTCGTGTTAGTCAACAAGCTTTAAAAACTAATGGGCGTTTAGCTATGGTTCATCGACCTGATCGTTTTCTTGAAATTATTGACACTTTAAAGACTTATAAATTAGCACCAAAACGGATTCAATTTGTTTACCCTAAAGTCGGTAAAGAAGCCAACATGCTCTTAATTGAAGCGATCAAAGATGGCTCATTGGAGGGATTAAAAATCCTCCCCCCATTATTTGTTCACAACGAAGATGGTAGTTACACAAAAGAGATTTCGGAGATTTATTTTGGAAAAAGCTAGTGCTTACATGTATGTTGTGGAGTGTTCTGATCGTACTCTTTACACAGGATATACCACTGATCTTGAACGACGTATAAAAACCCATAACAGCGGGAAAGGAGCAAAATATACACGCCATCGTCGCCCCGTAAAACTGCTCTACTCAGAAAGATTTCCCGATAAAAGTTCAGCCATGAAAGCTGAAGCTGCTTTTAAAAAAAAATCTAGAAAAGAAAAGTTAGATTATATAGAAAGACAACCTCATGACCACTAAATCAAAATACGGGCTGATTCTCTACGGTATGTTATTAAGCACAGGGATTGCCCTAATTGCCTTTTTATTTTTGATATTAGAAAAGGCAAGTTCTCACTTTTTTTATCTCACTCTTTTTCCCAATTAATCTATGGCCAATTAGTATCCTTATCACATTCCTATTTATCCTATCAAAACAATTTACCTCTTCTCATCAAAAAGGAGATTCGCATGAAACGTTATAAAATTCTTTGGCATATTTTAACCGTCACAGGCTTTACTACCTTTATCAGTTCTTTCATTCTCTACCTTTTTGTAGCTTCTGGTATTTTGCTTTGGGTAGAGCCAGATTTTACAACTTATGGAGATAGTCTATGGTATAGCTTTGTCACTTCTACAACACTCGGCTATGGTGATATGTTGGTTGAAACAACCATCGGACGTATCGTGAGTATCCTTTTAGCCCTGTATGGTTTGCTATTTTTTGGTTGTTTATCTGGTATCGTGGTAAGTTACTATACTGAAGTTAGTAAACACTATTCTTTAGCAATAACACAAAAAGACAAAAAGAAATCATCATCTTAAAAAGCAGTAGGAAATCAATCTTCTAGATTTCCTACTGCTTTTTTATTAAAACGTCTTAGCAATTTCTTTTAAGTCATTAATCGCTTGATTTAAAATATCATCAGCTTGGTCTGGCTGATAAGCATGTCCTTCCACATAAACAGATTGAATGCTATCAATACCAATAAAGTTAAAAATTGATTTGATATATTGACTAGCAGTATCTTGACCATTATAAAGACCACCATTAGCTTGAATATGGAGAAGTTTTTTATCGGTTGCACGCCCTACAACTCCATTTGGAGTGTATTTAAAGGTTTTTCCAGCCACCGTAATGGTATTAATCCAAGATAAGAGATGACTTGGAATCTGCAGATTCCATAAAGGGTTAGCAATAACAACTTTATCACTAGATAAAAAGGTTTCTGTTGAATGATTAAAGCGATCTAGCTTATCTGCTTGTGAACTCGTCAACTCCCCACCTTTTTTAGCTAAAGACATGGCCTCTAGCAATTCCTTGTCAAGTGATGGAATCGTACCATCATAAACATCAATTTCAATGATCTCATCATCTGGATAAAGCGATTGATAACTATCTTTAAAGGCTTCAAATGCTTTTAAGGAATAGGATTGTTCTTTTTCTAAAGGATGACCTTTTACAAATAAGACTTTTGCCATTTTTTCTCCTCTTCATACTAATTAATGACTATAGTGTATCACTTTCAAATCAGATAGCAAATCATTTGCTCACTGAAAAAAGCTGAACAGATGTTCAGCTTTTTTAGGTTTCCATTGAATTATTTATCACCTTTGTTGCGGATAACAAAGCCATTTTTCTTTTCACTTGAGGTACGGTGTGGTTTTTTGTTGTCCTTGTTATAAAAATCTTTACGGTTTTTATTTGATGTGCGTTTAAACTCACGGCGCTCACCATTACGATCTGAGCGATTACGGCCACCACGATTGCGATCGTTACTACGACGATCTGAACGGCCTCTACCACCACCTTTACCACCTACATATTTAAATGGTAATGGCTTTTCATTTGCAATTTCAACTTTTGGCATCATTTCAGGATCCTGAACAGTTAAGGTCAAGATATACTGTGCTAACTCTTCTGGTGTAAACTCTTGAGCTAATTTAATGGCATCACCTTTGAACTTATCAAAGTTAGCTCGTACTTTTTCATCAGCAAAATCACGTTCAATCTTTTTAAGAGCAACGCGTTTTGATGCTTTAAAGGCTTCTTCTGCTGTTGCAGGTTTCATCCCTTTCATACGTTTTTTTGTCAGATCTTCAATGATTTTTAGGTAGCCCATCTCATTTGGTGAGACAAAAGTGATGGATAAACCAGATTTTCCTGCACGACCTGTACGTCCAATACGGTGAACATAGCTTTCAGGATCTTGTGGAATATCATAGTTATAAACATGCGTCACACCTGAAATATCTAGCCCACGTGCAGCAACATCTGTTGCTACTAAAATATCAAGATTGTCGTTTTTAAAATCACGAAGAACACGTAGGCGCTTCCCTTGATCAAGATCACCATGAATACCTTCTGCACGATAGCCTCGTAGTTTCAATCCACGTGTTAACTCATCAACACGACGTTTTGTACGTCCAAAAACAATTGATAATTCGGGTTGATCCACATCCATCAAACGTGTCATGGTATCAAACTTTTCATTCTCTTTGATACGGATATAGTATTGGTCAACAAGATCCGTTGTCAACTCTTTGGCCGCAATCTTAACATGCTCAGGATCTTTCATGAACTGAACACCGATACGTTTAATAGCATCTGGCATTGTCGCTGAGAAAAGAAGGGTTTGGCGGCTCTCTGGAACACGGCTAATAATACTTTCGATATCCTCTAAAAAGCCCATATTAAGCATTTCATCAGCTTCATCTAAGATTAGGGTTTCAATACCATTTAGTTTCAAAGCCTTACGCTTAATCAAATCAAGCAAACGCCCTGGTGTTCCCACAACGATGTGAGCTCCAGATTTTAAGGCTTTGATTTGTTTTTCAATACTTGATCCACCATAAACGGAACGAACTTTAACCCCTTTTTCACGTCCAAAACGGAAAAGTTCTTCCTGACTCTGAACCGCCAACTCACGAGTTGGAGCAATGACTAAAGCTTGAATAGCGGGATTCTCAACATCAATTTTATTTAAAGTCGGTAAACCAAATGCTGCGGTTTTACCTGTTCCTGTCTGTGCTTGACCAATCACATCTTTTCCTTCAAGAGCCAGTGGAATCGTCTGCTCTTGGATTGGTGATGGAGTCTCAAAGCCTGCTTTTTCAATTGCAGCTAAAATAGCATCAGATAAATTAAGTTCTGTAAATTTCAATGTGTTTTTCTTCTTTCTAAAAAGGCAGTGCGAGGCTGCCTTATCAAACCTAAATTTTGTTAAACAACTTACCTAGTATAACACACCAAGTAGGATATTGCACGAATTATTCTTCATTCCTAGAAGATAACGTTTTCTCTCTTTATCACAAAATAAAGAAACGACATCATTTTTATTTCAAAACAGCTGCAGCTAGTGCTTTTTGAATCTGAATCACACTATTATCACTCTTGAACTGCAAGATTTCTGCTGGTTCTGCAGCTGAGGAAATCCAAATCTTTAATTCTGAATCCAAATCAAAATGCCCTGAGGTTTCAACTGTAAAACGTGAAATCGATCCATAGGGGATTGATTTATAAGAGACTTTCTTTCCTGTCATTCCTTGTTTATCCACTAAAATTAATCGATATTCTGTAAACACAATTAAGTCACGGACTAAAGCAAAAGCCATCTCAACTTGCTCATTTTCTAGCAATACGTCAGCCAAATCTCTTTCTACTTTGTCATTATCTTTTTGAGAAGCATTTCCCATTAAACCTGAAAATAAACCCATAACAGTTCTCCTTTACTCATTTAATACTATTGTACTTAAAATCTGCCCATAAAAAAAGCAAAAACCTTTAGGAAAGGCTTGCTTTTTCAGATAATAACAGAAATTTTTTAAACTCTAAAAATAACACTAAAGTTCATCAAAG
Organism: Streptococcus porcorum; assembly: GCF_053203725.1. Lineage (NCBI taxonomy): Bacteria > Bacillati > Bacillota > Bacilli > Lactobacillales > Streptococcaceae > Streptococcus > Streptococcus porcorum. Next base: position 57,435 of record NZ_JBRUDG010000003.1, read on the forward strand.
TGACTTCACAACGGTTTTAACCTGATTTTCAAAACTGAATCGTTGCAAACTGACTGCTGTCAAACCTCATTTCACGCTAGACAAGGCCTACTAGACCTCGACGCAACAGGCATTAACACATTACTGGACGATCTTGCAAGGGAAAGATGACGACATCACATCAGCTTTGTTGATTACTGATTTCTGTACAGAGACGCAGTAGGTCTCGGCCAATCATCCTTCACTTCGTTTGGATTCTTGGGAGACCCTTGCGGAGGTAGTGCGACGAAATCGAGTTTGCAAAGCAAACTACCGATTTCTGCACTACTCTCACATCTTCTCTTCCAACTCCACATCTGGATACTTGTCCGCAAACCAGCGGAGGGCAAAGTCGTTTTCAAAAAGGAAAACAGGTTGGTCAAAGCGATCTTTAGCTAAGATATTTCGGCTAGAGGACATGCGCTCATCCAAATCTTCTGGCTTGATCCAACGCACTGTCTTTTTACCCATAGGTGTCATGACCACTTCAGCATTGTACTCACCTTCCATGCGATGTTTGAAAACTTCAAACTGAAGTTGCCCAACAGCACCTAGCATGTACTCACCTGTTTGATAGTTTTTGTAAAGCTGAATGGCTCCTTCTTGTACCAGCTGCTCAATCCCCTTATGGAAGGATTTTTGTTTCATAACATTTTTAGCAGAAACCTTCATGAAAATTTCTGGAGTAAAGGTTGGCAGAGGTTCAAACTCAAACTTATTTTTTCCAACCGTCATAGTATCACCGACCTGATAAGTCCCAGTATCATAAACCCCGATAATATCTCCTGCCACAGCATTTTCGACATTTTCACGAGATTCAGCCATAAACTGCGTCACATTAGATAGTTTAGCAGATTTGCCTGTGCGTGGTAGGTTTACAGACATGCCACGCTCAAACTCACCTGAAACCACGCGCACAAAGGCAATACGGTCACGATGACGAGGATCCATGTTAGCTTGAATTTTAAAGACAAATCCTGAAAAATCCTTATTAAGCGGATCAATCATCTCACCTTCAGTGGTTTTATGACCATGTGGTTCTGGCGCAAATTCCAAGAAAGTATCAAGGAAGGTTTGAACACCAAAGTTTGTCAGGGCAGATCCAAAGAAAACAGGTGTTAAATCCCCCGCAAGAATCGCTTCTTCTGAAAATTCATTTCCAGCCTCTTCTAATAGCTCAACATCCTCTAACACTTGCTCATAAAACGGGTTATTACTAAAGAGATTAGCCCCTTCCTCGAAACTGGCAAAACGCTCATCACCTTTGTAAAGCTCTAAGCGTTGATTATGAAGATCATAAAGGCCCTCAAAGGCTTTTCCCATACCGATTGGCCAGTTCATTGGGTAAGAAGCGATACCAAGGATTTCTTCTAGTTCTTCTAACAAATCCAAAGGCTCACGCCCATCACGGTCCAACTTATTAATAAAAGTAAAGACTGGAATATTGCGATGTTTGACAACCTCAAACAGTTTTTTCGTCTGTGCCTCAATCCCCTTGGCAGAATCAATCACCATCACCGCAGCATCCACGGCCATCAAGGTACGGTAGGTATCTTCTGAGAAATCCTCGTGTCCTGGTGTATCTAAAATGTTAACCCGTTTTCCTGCATAGTCAAACTGCATGACAGATGAGGTTACCGAGATACCACGTTGCTTCTCGATATCCATCCAGTCAGACTTGGCAAAGTTCCCAGTTTTTTTCCCTTTGACCGTACCAGCCTCACGAATCTCACCACCAAAGTAAAGCAATTGTTCTGTAATAGTCGTTTTACCAGCATCTGGGTGAGAGATGATGGCAAAGGTGCGGCGTTTTTTAATTTCTTCTTGAATCGACATGTTTCTTCCTTTTATTTTTTGTAATCATCAATGCTAAACATTATCTAGACAGACAAAAAGAGCTGCCTGTGCAACTCTTTTATTATAACCAAAAAACCGCTAGGCTTCAAGCTCTTCTTTTGCTTTTAAAAAGATGGTAAAGCCAGTCACAAGAGCCTGAAGTAGTACTATAGCCCCAATAACCACCGCCGTTACCAATACAACATTTAATGGTAGGTAGTGACTATTAATCAAAGGTGTTTTCAGCATAAAGCCATAGTTTCCACCTGTTACTAAACAAGCCAGTAAGATGAGGGCATTCATCAGCAAGGACCATCTGATCACCTGAGAAAGTGTCAGATGGCTCTCTACTTTTTCCAGTAGCAAATAGTTACTACAATTTATAGCCAATGCTAGATGGCCCATCACATAACTCAAACTCGTGATATGGGGAAAAGGGTAAGGATCAAAGATAGGATGAAGTAAAGCGACGCTAGCCCCAAATAAACCTAGATAAGCAAAGTAGGTTTTCATCGAACTTTGTTTTGAAAAAAGCATAACCAATATTGCAAGGCGGCAATGATAAAAAGGTAAACTTTCAGACAAAGGCATATCCATCAGCAAATACCACATATATAGACTGATAACCTGAACCAGCTGCAGTAACCACAAACAGCTACGAAAAACCCTACTCTGATAGCAGTAAAAAGAGGTAAGCAAGCCTAAAGCGAGTATCATCAGTAGTCCTACTTGATGCAAAAAGGTCAGTTGCGGAGGAAAAGAAGGCTGTGGTGTAAACAGTTTCTCTAGCATCTAATCTAACCCTCTTCTAAAATCTCCACAAGCTTAGATAATTTCATCGAGTTAGAGCCTTTGAGTAGCAATTGGTCATCTTTCTCTAGACTTTCTTTAACCTGTTTCACCAAGTCTTCAAATTGGTCCTCATCTTCTGTTTTCTTAAAGAAATAGACTTTACCAAGTGGGAACATCTGACTAGCTAGCTGAGCCAAACCTTCAATATCTTGACCATAAAAAATAACGGTATCTAGAACATCAGGCGACAGGCTCAAAATCATCTGATTATGAAGGTCAACCGACTGCTCCCCGAGTTCTTTCATATCTGCTAAAACAGCAATTTTCTTGCCGCCTTCATTAGCTGGGATGCTAGAGAAGGTTTCTAAAATCAAGCGCATGGCTGTTGGATTGGCATTATAGACATCACTGAGAATATCAGCACCGTTAGCTGCTTTTTTCCACTCGGTACGATTTCGTGTCAGATTAAGACTAGCCAAAGCAGACTTGATAGCCTCATCAGACACTCCCAAGGTCTGACCAACATAGCTTGCTACCATGGCATTGGTGGCATTGTACTTGCCCGTTACAGGTAGGAAAATGTCGCCGTCCATAAAGTTTACGGTGAAGGTCAGGCTATCTTTTGACTCGACCAGACTGGTCACCTGCAAATCAGCCTGCTCACCGAAGCGAATAAGTTCTACATGGCTCGGCAAGAGCTTATCCGCAATCGGATCTGCTGGGATCAGAAGCTTACTACCAGCTGTCATTCCGTCCGCAATCTGTAATTTTCCTTTGGCAATCTCTTCTCGTGAACCGAAAAATTCCAGATGGGCTTCGCCAAATAGAGTGATGACAGACAGGCTTGGTTTCGCAATCTCTGATAAGAGATGAATGTCACCTAAGTGGTCTTGTCCCATCTCTAAAACCAGTTTCTCAGTCTCGTCTGGCATATGAAGGACAGTGTAAGGGAGACCAATTTCATTGTTATAGTTTCCTTGTGTTTTGTAGGTCTTGTAAGTGGTTACTAAGATATCATGAATCATATCTTTGGTCGTTGTTTTACCATTTGACCCTGTCACTGCAATGACCTCTACAGCAGTTTTTTCTAGATAATAGGACGCTAATCTTTGTAGCGCAGCCAAGCAATCATCTACTAGAATGTGAGGAACATCAAGGCTGACCTCGGATAGGGTTACTGCGCAGCCATTTTCAAAAGCCACAGGAATAAAGTCATGACCATCACGCGCACCTTTTAAAGGGATAAAGAGGTCATTTTCTTCAATCAAACGGCTATCAAACTCAACTTTGTTGAGCTCTTGATTGGGATAAAGATTAACATCATTTTTAGCACCCAAAACTTGGGCTACTTCATACACACTTAATTTCATTTTTTCTCCAAATATATCATAAAAAAGAGCTTTCGCTCTTTTATTATATCATGTTTTAGATTAAATGGCTTTCACGTTTTGTAAACATCTCTTTAGCTAAAATAACTAGCTCCTCAATCAAATCTGGGTAGGCTAAGCCCATATTTTCCCATAAAAGAGGATACATCGACCACTGGGTAAATCCAGGCATGGTATTAAGCTCATTAAGGTAGATAGAGCCGTCTTCTGTCAGGAAGAAATCACAACGTGATAAGCCACAACCTCCAATAGCACGAAAAGCACGGCTAGCATAGTCACGCATCTGAGACATGACCTGATCATCAATTTCCGCTGGAATCACCATCGTGATTTTATTGTCAATATACTTGGCTTGGTAATCGTAAAAGGCTACATCCTTAACCACTTCTCCAGCCTCTGTTGTCTTGACATGAGTATTTCCAAGAATACCAACTTCAATTTCCCGAGCAGTGACACCTTGTTCGATAAGGATACGACTATCGTATTTTAGAGCTAGGTCAATAGCAGAGCGAAGACTAAGCTCATCATCAGCCTTACTGATACCAACAGAGGATCCCATATTAGCTGGTTTGACAAATATTGGGAATGATAATTTGTCTAAAGTCTCAGCGATCACTTTTTCCAAATCCTCTCCTTCAATATAAACAGTATAGGCAACTTGAGGTACTCCTGCTGATTCCAGAACACGCTTAGTTGTAATCTTATCCATAGCAACACTCGAAGAAAGGACTGTTGTGCCTACATAAGGCATCTTTAAGACTTCTAAAAAGCCTTGGATAGAGCCATCTTCTCCCATAGGGCCATGAAGGACCGGAAAAACGACGGCACCTTCCTCATAAATATCAGAAGGTTTAATCTGTTGTTCAGACACAACCGTTTCATTGGTCATGAGCTTTTCATCTTCTGCTGGAGTTGCTGTAAACTCTTGAGTTTTGATGAATTCTCCTTTTTTTGTGATGAAATAAGTCTTGACTGAAAATTTATCATAATTGACTGCACGCATCACACTTTCAGCAGATAAAACTGAAACCTCACGCTCTGCTGAACGCCCTCCATATAATAACACTAACGTTTCTTTAGACATAATATTTCCTTTTCTCTTGGTTATTTAGTAGTGTTTGATAACATCTACTTCCTTATAATTCTGTTCGATTTTCAATTGCTCGAAGTAAGGTTACCTCATCAGCATATTCAATATCGCTTCCAACAGCCAACCCACGCGCTAAACGTGTCACTTTAATGCCAGCTGGTTTGAGGACGCGAGAAATATACATAGATGTTGCTTCACCATCTGCTGTCGCATTTGTAGCAATGATAACCTCACTAACTTGACTATCCATCAAGCGGGTAATTAAGCTTTTTAAGTTGATATCATCTGGACTAATGCCATTCATTGGAGAAATTAGACCATGTAAAACATGATAAAGTCCATGATACTCTTGGATTTTCTCCATAGCTGAAACGTCCTTACTCTCTTCTACAACTAAGATAGTCGAGCGATCACGTGTTTCATCTGTACAAATACTGCAAGGATCATCGTCTGTTAGATTACCACAAGTCGAGCAATAGGTCAATTCCCGCTTAGCAGCTAATAAATTTTTAGCAAAGGTATTAACCTCTTCATCAGACATGGCAATGGTATAAAAAGCAAGGCGTGTTGCCGTTTTTATTCCGATACCAGGTAACTTTGTAAAACTATCAATAAGTTTTGCAATAGGTGTTGGATATAACACAAGAACTCCTTTCTAATTCATGGGATACATTGAGTGATAGAGGTTGATGATGTCACGAATAACATATTCACTAACATCTCCTCTTAATTCTGTTTCATGAGGCAGAACAACTGCCACGGCAATTTTAGGTTGATCACTTGGCGCATAAGCTACTTGGTTTAAGTTAGAAGTGTAAATCGAGTTACCATCAGCCGTTTTGACATAGGCTTCAGCTGTCCCTGTTTTAGCTGAAATCGAAACAGCTGCACCATTTCCAATCTTTGTTCCTGTCGTATAGCTGCCACTACCATTGGCAACTTGATAAAATCCTTGTTGGATCAAGCTCATTTCCTCTGAGGAAATATTGACTGTCCCTAATTTCTGACCTTCTACTGTTTGGCTCAAATCACCAATGCCATCTTCTTTATTTGGTGTATAAATTCCATCTACAATATGCGGTGCAATTCGCGTTCCACCATTAGCTATGGTGGCAACATACTGAGCTAATTGGAGTGTGGTATAGTTATCATATTGCCCAAAACTCTCTGTCAAAACATTACCTGCCACAAACTCTGTTGGCAAAATCCCCACAGACTCACCTGGAAGGTCGATACCTGTTTTGACCCCCAAACCAAACTGTGCATAAGTGGCACGTAATTTTTCCATAGCCTCTTTATATTGATCTGTTGCTAGAGATAGACCTGTATGGTATTCCATGCCCATTAAACGTAGGGCGATCTGAACCATATAAGGATTGGAAGAATATTCTAGTGCTTGTGTTGCCGTGATAGGGAGGGACCCTGAAGTAAACCAGGAATTAATCGTATTTGAATCACCTGAAAAGACAATCGGTTGGTCATAAAGTGTCTCATTCCCTGATAGTACACCGTTTTCCCATCCTGCAGCAAGTGTGGCACCTTTAACAACTGACCCTGGGGTAAAAACTTGGGTAATATTTCCCAAAGAGTTTTTCGATAACTCACCTGTTTCAAGATCATGGCTAATCCCGCCAAGAGCTAAGACTGCTCCAGTATTAGGATCTAACGCTGTGGCATATATACCTTCTGAGTAGACTGTTCCGCCATTTTCTAATTCTTGTTTAAAATATTTTTCAAGAATATCTTCTACACCTTCTTGAAATTTAAGATCAATGGTTAATTTCAAATTCTGCCCCTTGGTGCCTTTTGAAACTTCCTTCGTTTCCTTAACAGATCCATCTTTATCTAGGGTAATTTCTTGAAGCGTCGGATTTCCTTGAAGAACGTCTTCATACTGCTTTTCTAAATAAGACGTTCCTACACGATCATTTAACGAATAACCTTTTTTTAAGTAAGTATCAACTTCTTCTGCAGGAAGCCCTGTTTTTTCACTAGAGACGGTTCCAATAACTGAGCTGAGAGAGTTACTGGCTGTTTTTCTAGTCCAATCTGTTCTGACAGAAATACCTGATAATTCTTTACTTTTAGCTGTGATAACCGCAATTTGCTGATCATTTAGCTCGCCAGTTGTCAGACTAACCGTGTTAAAGGCTTGCGCAGCATTCATTTGGCTAAAAATAGCAATGATTTTTAGCTCATCCTCAGAATAATTGATGTCATCCTTAGAAACCGCATCAACTGCATTTTTATAAACCGTTGCTTCCGACAGGGTGTTCCCGAAATTGTCATATTTTTTATCATCAGGTAAGGACTCTACGACCTTACGATAAGTTGAGGTATCTGCCAAGTAATAATCTTTTTTTTCTCGTGTCGTCACCTCAGTCTCTGTCAAGGTTACCAACTTTGACAGTGCTGTGGCAATTTCTTTAATCTCCTGTGCTGTAATGGTATTGCTTCGCGTAAAGGCTACCACTTCTTTGGCTTCATTTGCAACCAATAAGCTCCCTGTAGCATCATAAATTTCACCCCTTGGCGTTGCATTTCTAACCTTATAAACTGTGGAAGTTGTTAGTTTTTCTGTATAAAAGTCTTGATTAACAACTTGCATATAGGCTAGCCGAAAAAGCAAAATAACAAACAAAAGGACAATAATCATAAAAAGAAGGTGGAGCCTCTGAGCCACCTTATTCATCTTAAATTGCCGCCCAAAATTTGGACGCTTAAACCTTGCCATACTTTCCCTCACTTTACAAAACTTGCTGAATTCTATTTTAGCATATTTTAAACCATTTGTTCTTAAAATAAGAGAAGGATAAAAAGAAAAATACCCTTAGGCAAGCTAAGGATATTCTCATCAGGATTATTTTCCTAGATAGTATTCTGCAGTAACGTTTAATTTTTCGTCAAATTCAAATACAAGTGGTGGGAAGTTAGGGATTTCAACATCCATAATTTCATCATCAGACAATTGTTTGATGTGTTTTACAAGGGCACGGATTGAGTTACCATGTGCACCAACGAAAACATTTTTACCATCTTTAAGAGCTGGAGCAATTTTATCTTCCCAGAATGGAAGGGCACGCTCAAGCGTTACTTTCAAGTTTTCTGCATCTGGAATAACAGAGTCATCAAGGTGTGCATAACGACGGTCAGTGTGTGCTGAGTGTGCATCGTCTTTAGCCATAAGTGGTGGCAATGTATCGTATGAACGACGCCAGATGTGAACTTGCTCATCACCAAATTCAGCAGCTGCTTCAGCTTTATCTTTACCAGTCAAACCACCGTAGTGACGTTCGTTTAAGCGCCATGATTTTTCAACTGGTACCCAAAGTTGATCAGAATACTCAAGAGCAAGGTTAGTTGTTTTGATAGCACGTTTCAATACAGATGTGAAAGCAAGGTCAAACTCGATTCCAGCTTCCTTAATCAAAGCACCAGCATCTTTAGCTTGTTGTGTTCCTTTTTCTGAAAGATCAACATCAGCCCAACCAGTGAAAAGGTTAGCTTTGTTCCATTCTGACTCACCGTGGCGAGCGAAAACCAATTTTACCATTAGTTGTGTCTCCTTTTTATTTAGGCTTTACGCCATTTACTCTTTCCATTTTACAAAAAAAATAAGAAAAAATCTAGTCAAATCCTTAATTTTCTTGAAAAGCCTCAGTGCCCACTTGTCACTTTTAAACCAATGATACCAATTACTAATAAAGCTAAAAATAGATAAGAGAGAGGTGATAAGCGGTCTCCCAAAAAGACAAGGCCAACTATGATCGTCCCAATAGCGCCAATCCCCGTCCAGATAGGATAGGCTAAGCCCATAGGTAAATCTCGTAAAGCTTTTGAGAGCAGATAAAAGCTCAAAAGCATACCCAGTAAAGTTATCAAACTGTAACCAATTTTGGTAAAACCATCACTCAATTTCATAGTTGTTGCCCAAACGACTTCCAATAAACCTGCAAAGGTCAAATAAAACCACGTCATCTTTTTCCTCCTAAACTATAAAAGGATAACCAGACTACTTCTTTATCTCGTTAGAGATATCCCTACAAAATAGCCTCGTTATCCTAGTCCACCTTCCGGGGAAGATGGGGAATGTATTCTCAATCAGATAGATTGTCAATCTTCTTCACAAACCAAAAATTCAAATAACATATAAGATTGAATTTACATGATAAGCGTGTTAAAATAGAGAAAATTTATCCTTTTGGAGGTTTCTATGGTTTCAACGCAAACAACTATTGCAGGTTTTACTTTTACCAATTGCTTGATGAATGCTGCTGGGGTCTTCTGTATGACCAAAGAAGAGCTTGAAGCAGTTGAACAGTCAGCTGCTGGATCTTTCGTCACCAAGACAGGTACTTTGGCTGCTCGTCAAGGTAATCCTGAACCCCGCTATGTTGACACAGAGCTAGGTTCTATCAACTCGATGGGATTACCTAACCTTGGAGTTGACTATTATCTAGATTATGTTACTGAATTACAATACAAAGAAAATACCAAACCTCACTTCCTTTCTCTAGTAGGAATGTCACCAGATGAAACACACACTATCTTAAAAAAAGTCATGGATAGTGACTATAATGGTTTAGTAGAGCTTAATCTGTCTTGCCCTAATGTTCCTGGAAAACCACAGATTGCCTATGACTTTGAAACAACCAATCAGATTTTAAGTGAAGTCTTTCGTTATTACACTAAACCACTAGGTATTAAGCTACCTCCATATTTTGATATTGTTCATTTTGATCAGGCTGCTGAGATTTTTAACCAATACCCACTAGCTTTTGTCAACTGTGTCAATTCCGTCGGAAATGGTCTAGTTATCCAAGATGAGACAGTGGTTATTAAGCCTAAAAATGGTTTTGGCGGTATCGGTGGCGATTATATTAAACCTACAGCTCTAGCTAACGTCCATGCCTTTTACCAACGCCTTAAGCCAGAAATCAAAATTATTGGAACAGGGGGTGTCAAAACAGGACGTGATGCTTTTGAACATATCCTTTGTGGTGCAAGCATGGTTCAAATCGGAACTGCCCTCCATCAAGAAGGACCTGAAATTTTTGAACGCATTACCAATGAATTAAAAGACATCATGACAGAAAAAGGCTATCAAAGCTTAGATGACTTCCGTGGAAAATTAAACTATATCAACTAAAAAGAGAAGATGGCTTAACTAGCTATCTTCTCTTTTTTCTATTTCTACGATTACTTTCTTAGCAAGGGTCTAACTCCGACTATTTTTTAAGTTCACCATCATTTCCTGAATCACCTTCTTGCTCTGGTAGAAAAGGATTTTTTTTGGTTTTAAAATACAAAAATACAAAAAGGGGGAGTTTAACCAAGAGGGTGAAGACAATCAGGGTAAGTGCAATTTTTTGGACAAGTGTCATTAGGATTCTCTTTCATGCATGTTTTTCCTTTATTATAGCTTTTTTCAAACTTTTGGTCAAAAGCTAGGAGGCGAAGACCATTTAAAATAACTAAAATTGTAGAACCTTCATGACCAACCACTCCCAGTGGAAGATTAATAACTTGAACAACATTAGCAGCAATTAAACTAATGATAATGGCTAAAGCAAAAATAATATTTTCTAATACAATATGCTTCATCTTCTGAGATAAAGAAATCGCAAATGGAATACGAGTGAGATCCTCTAATAAGACCACATCAGCACTTTCAATAGCAATATCAGTCCCTGATCCGACTGCAAAACTGACATCGGCTGTGACAAGGGCCGGCGCATCATTAATACCATCTCCCACCATGGCAACAGAGCCATATTTTTCTTGCAACTCTTTAATACGATCTGATTTATCCTGTGGCATACAGTTTGCCACAACATCATCAAGCCCCAATTCTGTTGCAATATGACAGGCTGTCTTTTCCTGATCTCCTGTTAGCATAATGGTTTTAATTCCCATATTTTGTAGAGCTTTTACCGCTACTAGACTGTCTGGTTTTAATTGATCTTCCAGCGCAATAATTCCCATTAACTCTTGATCCGCTGATACATACACCAAGGTTTTTCCTTCATTTTCCCAAGTGTCGATTAAAGCTTTTTCTCGATCACTTATTTTTTTTATCTCTGCATCTAAAACAAAGCCTTTTTTTCCAATTTTCCAACGTTTTTGAGCAAATGTTGCTACTAAACCTTGACCTGTTAAATCCTCCAGATTCTCTAGTGTTAGATTAGGGCTTGTTTTGGTAAATTCTACTAAAGCTGTTGCGATTGGATGGGTTGAGGTTTTTTCAGCTGCGGCTACAATTTGTCGAACCAAGCTCTCTTCTTGTGTAAAATAAGCATCAACAACTTCTGGGTGTCCTTGTGTTAAGGTACCTGTCTTATCCATCACAATGGCTTTGACATCACCCAGCTTATCCATAATGTCGCCACCTTTGACAATCATTCCCTTTTTAGCTGCTCGAGAAATTGCGGACAAAGTGGCTGGAGTTGAACTTGCAATTAAGGCACAAGGTGAAGCCACCGTTAGAAGAATCATCCCTCTATAAAAAGCATCTTTCCAATCCCAACCCAGTATTAAAGCCGTAAAGAGGATAAAGCTCGGCACTAAAATAAGAACAGCTTTAACATAATGGTCCTCGAGATTTTCAATAAAAGTAGCTGTCTTACTTTTTGACTTCTGTGCTGTCTCTACCATACTGATAATCTTATCAAAAAGGGTATCTCCATTTTCAACCGTAACAACCATTTCAATACTAGAGCCTTGATTTAAAGTTCCTCCAATAAGAAAATCTCCTTCTTCTTTTCTTGCAGGAATTGGCTCACCTGTCACCATAGCCTCATCAAAATAAGATAAGCCAGATAAAATCACTCCATCAATTGGAACAGCTTCACCTTTTCTAACCTGAATACGATCACCCACCTTAAGGTCTGCTGTTAAAACTTCTTTAATATTTCCATTGTCATCCATTAACCGTGCTGTATCAGGAGTGAGATTCATCAAACTAGAAATAGCATTTTTACTTTTTTCCATTGCTAATTCTTCTAGTGTTGAAGATAAGGAGAAAATAAAAATCAGTAAAGAGCCCTCCATCCAGTAGCCAATTAGACCTGCACCAACTGCAGCTAAAATCATCAAAACATCTACCGATAAGTGTCTTTCATAAACCAACTCCTCTATCCCTCCTTTAGCCGAAGCATAACCTCCAACTAAAAATGCTAGAACAAAACAGACTGTCGCAAATTCTGCTCCGATAAAAGCTTGAGAACTAAATCCCATTACAATGAGAAGTAAACAACTAAGGGTTTGTAATACTCCTGAATATTTTTTTACTTTATCAAACATCACCAACACCTCTTTATTTAGAATGATTATTATTTATACTTTAATTATAATCGTTCTAAATAAATAAGTCAAACTTATTTAGAATAATTCTAAATAAAATAAAAAAACCAAGACTATTTCTCGGTTTTTTCTTTGGCAAGGCAGTCTGGACAAATCCCGTAAGTTGTTAGCTGGGCTTTTGTAATAGCATAACCTGTTTGCTCTGCTGCTTCTTGTTTTATGAGAGGGATATCAACATCCATGAAATCTGTGATATTACCACAACGCTCACAAACAACATGAAGATGCTGGTGTCCCATAAAATCAAAATAAGTCGTATTATCATTACTTAACTTAATTTCAGTGACAAAGCCCTCCTCAATAAGAACTTTAAGATTATTATATACCGTTGCTAAACTCATACTTGGGTGCTCTGGCAATAAATCTTTATAAATTTGCTCAGCACTTGGATGATGATGAGCAGCAATAAGATAAGTAATAATAGCTTTTCGTGTCTCTGTAATACGAATACGCTTTTCTTTCAGATGACTGATCACATGGTCAAAATCATCTTGACTGCCTTGGTGAAGATGTGAATGAAGCGCCATCCTTTTTTCTCCTTTTCTTAGGGCTACTGACATTATACACTATTTTTAGAAAACTTTCTATTTCCTTGTTTGAAAAATATCAATAAAATCTAACCTCGCATCACTAAGAAACTCAAGGCAAATGTAGCTGAAATCATGGAAAACTACTACAGTTTTGCCCCTTATTTGCCCCTTAAACAAGAAAAAAGCCTACTGCACAACGTAGAAACGTTTATACAATGGGCTTTTCACGTTCAATTATTTTACAGCGTCTTTAAGGGCTTTACCTGCTTTGAAAGCTGGTACTTTAGAAGCTGCGATTTCGATTTCTTTACCAGTTTGTGGGTTGCGACCTTTACGAGCTGCGCGTTCACGAACTTCAAAGTTACCAAAACCGATAAGTTGTACTTTTTCACCTTCTGAAAGGTAGTTTTCAATAGCTGCGAAAACAGCATCTACAGCCTTAGCTGAATCTTTTTTAGTAAGCTCAGTAGCTTCTGCTACTTTTGCAATCAAATCTTGTTTGTTTGCCATTTGAGTAAATCCTCCAATATATTTCTTAGCGATAACGCTTAACAAGTTATATCATATCTAAAAAAAGCTAGTAGGTCAAGTATTTAGGGCTAGTTTGATAGATTTTTCTTATAAATATCAAAGGTTATCTCGTCATTAACCAAATCAATTTTATTAGCTTTGATGAAAATTCCATTAGTATTTTTCATATTTTGCAAATTAATAATAATCGCTGACTGGCTAGGTTTGACTGCCACGATATCCGGTAAATCATAACTTGATTTAATGTATTGCAAGACTTCTTTTTCTGGCAGAGGAAGAGTCCCTACTGAAAAAGAAGTCACCTTTAATTGTACCGCACCATTCTCTAGCTTATAAGGTTCAAAATACACATATAAAGGAAGGTCATATCCTAATAAACTGTAACTTCCCTCAAACATAATGGTATCATTTGAAGCATAGAGTTTATAAGTCATTTTGTTTGATTGGTAAGGTTCTAGATAAGAAAGAATGGTCTGGTTTAACTTTTCTTTATCCGTGGTAAAGGTACCAACTGAAATAGCATCTGTTTTGGTTTCGGTAATCTTACTGGCATTAGGTTCACGAATAGTGATAATACGGCTAGCTAAAACGCCCAAAAAAGCAAGGTTAAGAGCTAGTAAAGCTAAACAAGCCCACTTCCACCAATTAGTCTTTACGCCAAGTTGATTTTGTTTCACTGATCTTCTCCATAACTGCTGTACTCATAATACGATAACCCGTATTATTGGGATGAAAATGGTCCCCTGTAAAAAGGACATCATTGATAATCTGGGTTTGCTGACCAGAGCTTTCCACAATTCCCTCCTCACCATCTAAGCCTTTGTATAAGAGCTCATTGATGGGAACAAAATAAACGCCTTCATACTCCGCTGTGACAGCCTCCGTCTGATTATTCCAATTATCAATTACCTCTTGCATCTCAGTCATCTCTGGAAAATTAAGATAAAATGGATTATAAATCCCCAAAATATAGATCGGGAGATTGGGATTTTCAGATCGTGCCACTTCAATAATCTGACGGAGACGTTTTTGGTAAGCCTTAGCTGGCTGGGTAAAACTAGAAACCTTTAGTGTGGTTAAATTTTTCCGAATAACCGCCATCACATCATTTCCACCTACTGTCAAGGTCATCAGATTAGCTTTTTTTAAATCATCCTGAATGGCTTTTTTCTCTGTCATACGCTTTAAGATTTGTTGGCTGGTATTCCCAGAAACACCATAATTAGAGGTCGCCACTTGATAGCCATAAGCACTTGATAAAGAATCTGCTAACAAGGGAACAAAGCCACCCTGATTGGTGGTATCACCAACACCTTCTGTCAAGGAATCTCCAATAGCAACGTAATTCAGCTTAGAAACTGTCTTTGAGAGAAAGTCTTCTTTGGTCAGTTTGGAATCTTCCTTTGGAATCATAAAATTCCAGAGGATGGCAGATAAGAAGAGAACAGAGCTAAAGAAGATTAACCCTGTCCAAAATGATTTTTTAAACATAACGCACTAAGATAGCCCAGGCATTCTCTCCAGTATGTGTTTGAATGATAGAGCCAGTTTCTAAAACTGAGATTTTTTGACGGACCATATCTTGCAATTCTTCTGCCAAACTCTTTGCAAAATCTGATGTGCCAGCATAAGAAATCCCAAGTTCTGCTACTTCTTTGCCTTCTAGACTTTCTTTGAATTCTTCTAACCATTTGGTAAAGGTTTTATTCCCTCTTCCTTTTACAACAGGTACGAGCTCATGGTTTTTCATTTCCATGACAACCTTAATATTCAAAAGAGAGCTCAAGAGCCCTGTCACGCGCCCAATACGTCCCCCTTTGACAAGATTTTCTAAAGTAGAAACACCAATAAACAATTGTGTCTTCGCTTGAATTTCTGTTATTTTTTCTAAAATCTCATCACGACTCGCTCCTGCTTTAGCCATCTTAGCAGCTTCCACAACTTGGAATTTCATGGCTTGATCAGTGAAATTAGAATCAACAACTACAACATCTGCTTCTGACAGGTTAGCCCCTTGTCTTGCCGCTTCAACGGTTCCTGATAACGATTTTGAGAGGTGAATAGAAATCAAATCACTTCCATCCTTAGATAAAGTATCATAGGTCTCTGCAAATAATCCCACTGGTGGCTGACTTGTTTTAGGTAATTCTTTACTTGAGGTCATTAACGAAAGAAATTCTCCCTCTTTTAAATCGTTGTCATTATAAAGTTTACCATCTACCATAACAGATAAAGGAACAATAGTGATTCCTAAATCTTGGACCAACTCTGGTTCAATTGTGATAGAGGAATCGGTAACAATTTTGATTTGTGTCATACAATTATCCTATTCGTCTTTTCTAAAAAATTATCTTATGTCTCATTATAGCAAAAAAGAGCAGTTTAAAAAAAGATTAATGGTCTTTATTTAATGAAAAATCCACTTTTTTTATCTCAATATGATTAAGAAGAAGCCTAATATAATGTTTCCCAGAATAATGCCGACGTGTTGATAAATCTTTCCATCGGTAATCTTTTTGTCCAGAGATAGTAACATCGTTTACAAAATCAGTATCCTTAAGATAAAAAATCTTCTCACCAATCTGACCATTAGCTTTTTGAAATCCAAATGCCAAACTTAAACGAAACTTACTTGGTACAGGAGAATGAATTCTTACAGCATATGAAATTTGGCTGGTATCGCCATCATGTACCTCAAGAGAATCTAAAGCCAGCTGAGCCTGCTTTATCTCAAAATCCTGAGTATATCCCATAAAAGCCAGTGCAGGTGGATAGCCAGTTTTAATCAATGTTCTTAAGGCTGTTTTGATGATCCAATCTGTTTTGGGATCTTGATTTTTCCAAGTCTTTAAATGATCGATGACTTCATCTGGATAAAATCTGGTCAGATCATTAAGGTTATTAGCCACACTTTTTCTAACATAAAGAGACGGATCTGCCTTTAACCTCTCTAATAGCTCAAAAATCTCTGATCTATGTATCTTCAAATCAGGAACTGCCTGGCCCCAAGGCAAACGTAGGCGTGTCCCCTCACTGGCCAATCTACGATGATGTTCATTATCTGATAAGCTCAGCTCTTTTAAAAAAGCAAAGCTGGCATCAAAGTTGTGGTTTAAAAAATAGCGGATAGCAAATTCAGATGAAGAGCCAGTGGTTAACACTGCCATCCCTCGAAACGAATGATCCAAGTCCTCTAAGCCATATTTCCAAATGATGTCATTAAGAAATAAATAATCAAATCCTTGGCAGGTTGAGTTCAGTTTTATCAACAAGTCCACCACATCTGCATAAGGAAGATCAAGCGTGTGATAAGTGGCATCCGCCATACGTTTAAAACGGTCCATCAATGCTAAATCATCCCAGTCATCCTGTAAAACAGCTTGATAAAAAGACTCTGAAACAAAGTCAGAATAATGACTTTGAATAGCCTTTACGAATTCTTCTAGAAATGTTTGGTTGTACTTTAGACGTAATTCCTCAGCCATATTAACCTTTCTTTAAGAGCTCTCTTGCTTGAATACGAGCTGCTTCTGTTAGATTTTGACCAGCTAACATTTTAGCAATTTCTTCAACGCGCTCCTCATGACTTAATAAACGAACTGTCGATACAGTTGATGTTTCATCACTTTTTTTCTCAATAAAAAACTGATAGTCTGCAATCGCAATAACTTGTGGTGAATGGGAAATAGCCAAAACTTGACCGTTACTTCCAATACGATGGATTTTTTGTGCAATAGCTTGAGCAACACGGCCAGAAACACCTGTATCCACCTCGTCAAATACAATACTCGTTTTATCCTCACGACGGGAAAAAACAGATTTCAGCGCTAGCATTAAACGAGAGAGTTCACCACCTGATGCCACTTTGACTAAGGGTTTGAAGCCTTCGCCTGGGTTTGTTGAAATATAAAACTCTATCTGTTCATTTCCCTCGCGGTTAAATTTTCCTTTCGAAAATTGTACCTTGAAGTTTGCTTTTTCCATGTAAAGGTCATTTAGCTCATGCTTAATATCCTGCTCCAGCTGATAAGCTAGGTTTTGTCTAGCTTCTTTAAGATGATTAGCTGCAACAACAAGCTCCTTCTCCAATTTTTTGAGTTGCCCTTCCATATCATCAGAACCATTCTCACTTCCTGTTAATAGCTGATATTCTTTAGAGATATTCTCAAAATACTCTAAAACATCATCCACTGTCCCACCATATTTTCGTGTAATACTATTGATCACATCTAGTCGAGATTCAATCTGAGAAAGAAGACCTGCATCAAAATCTAAGCCATCTAAAATATCTCCCAGACGCTTTGTGATATCTTCTAAGATATAATAACTCTCAGATAAACTGTCAGACATTTCCTTATATTCCAGATCAAACTCTTCCAAACTCTGCATATCATTCATGGCTGAGCGAATATTGGCGAGACTTGAAAAATCTTCATTATCCAACATTGCATGGGCATTAGTGAGAGTGTCTGCAATCTGTTTATGATTAAGGAGTTTGTCACGCTGATGCTGTAACTTTTCATCTTCTCCAGAAACTAAGGCAGCTGTTTCTAGTTCCGCTATTTGAAATTCTAACATTTCAATTCTTGCCTTGTGCTCCTGCTCATTTTTTTGCTTTTGGAGAACTTTTTGTCGTAACTGTCGATACCTATCAAAAATCTCCTGGTAGGCTTTTTTCTCGCTCCAAAAATGTTCGTCACCAAAGGCATCTAACATATGGATGTGGTATTGTGGTTTCATCAGCTCTTCTTGGTCATGTTGCCCATGGATATCAACTAAAAAATAACCAATACTTTTTAAAACAGATAAATTCACCATTTGTCCATTGACACGGCTGACCGAGCGCCCATTTTGAAAAATCTCACGTCGAATAATCAGCTCATCACCCACTTCGATGCCATTTTCCTCTAAAATGGCCACTAACTGAGGTTGTCTAGTAATGGAAAAAAATCCCTCAATTTCAGCTTTTTTCGCACCATGACGGACAACTTCCATATTTGCTCTACTTCCTAGCATCATATTCATAGCGTCAATGATGATAGATTTTCCTGCTCCTGTCTCCCCTGTTAAAATGGTCATCCCGTTATCAAAACTAAGAGCTATCTCTTCAATAATGGCAAAATTCTTTATGGAAATTTCAAGTAACATTTAGCCCTTCTCCATCCACATTTCTAAACTTTCTCGAATACGCTTTGCAGCTAATTGACTTTTAGCAACCAACAAAATACTATCGTCATCAGCAATACATGAAAAGACATCTGATCCAAACTGCTCCAAAAGCACCCGTTTTATCAAACGGGTGTTTCCTGGAACAAGATCAATATTGATAAAATTGAGAAGTCCAGGTGTCTCTTCTGAGATAGCTTTTAAACTGCCATTAATCACATTGATCGTTGGGGCCACTTTTTTAGGTTTTTCTTTAGAAAGACCGTAAATATATTTGCCGTGATCCGTCGGTATCTTAACAATACCAATTTCATTAATATCTCGTGAAATTGTGGCTTGTGTCGCCGTCAACCCTTCTTCTTTTAAAAGGGAAACAAGATCATTTTGTGTTTCGATGGCATTTTCTGTTACAATTTTTCTAATCAGATCTAAACGCTCACTCTTTTTCATCTGACTTAAACTCCTTTTGCGCTGCTTCTAAAACTAGGTTAACACGATCTAAAACTGCATTTTCCACCTGATTTCCTTTTTTGAGGTGTAAAAGAAATTCTGTATTCCCATGCCCACCTTGGATAGGAGAAAAATCTAATCCCAAGATTGAAAAACCAAACTCTTGAGCAAAGCCAATCACTTTTTCTAACACCATGGCATGCACTTTAGGATCTTTGATAATCCCATTTTTTCCAATCTGCTCCCGACCAGCTTCAAACTGTGGCTTAATGAGAGCCACTACTTGACCGTCTTGAGCCAGTATCTGATATAAGGCGGGTAAAATCAGACGAAGCGAAATAAAACTAACATCAATAGAAGCAAAACTTGGTTGCCCTTGATCAAAATCTTCTGGCTTAGCATGGCGAAAATTGTATTGTTCCATGCTAACGACACGCTCATCTTGACGCAGTTTCCAAGCCAATTGATTAGTCCCAACATCAACTGCATAAACTAATCTCGCACCATTTTGCAACATCACATCAGTAAAACCTCCTGTTGAAGCACCGATGTCAAGAGTGATTTGATCGGTCAATACAATCCCAAAGCTCGATAAAGCTTTTTCAAGTTTCAGGCCTCCACGGCTAACATACTTGAGTTTTTCCCCTTTTAACTTTAACTCTGTTGCATCATCAATCTTCTCACCAGGCTTATCAAAACGCTCACCATTTACTACCGCTACGACAAGACCTGCCATAACACCACGTTTAGCCTGTTCTCTGGTATCAAATAAACCTTGTTTATAAGCTAGAACGTCCACTCTTTCCTTAGCCATGTAGTCGTAACCTCTCTATTATCTTCGTAATTTCATCTTTGTTAAAGCCTTGTTTAGCTTCTAATTCTTTAAAAATGACTAACACATCGTCTAAAGACTGATTTAAAATAGCTCTTGAGGCATCTAAACCCAACAGACTAGGATAAGTTGATTTTTCTGACAGAAGATCTTTTTTGGGGGTCTTACCAAGTTCGTCAAAATCAGCGGTAACATCTAAAATATCATCTCTCACCTGAAATGCTAGACCAACTAATTCTCCTGCTTGACGTAAAAGATCTAGATTATGGGCATCAACTTCTGCAAGAATCCCTGCTGCAACAAAAGGATAGGCCAAAAGCTTTCCTGTTTTATGAGCATGGATTTTTTGCAGCTCCTCTAATGGTAGTCTTTTTTCTTCTCCCTTGATGTCTAACATCTGTCCTGCAACCATCCCATGACTGCCTGAAGCCTCTGACAACTCTCGCACCAAAGCTAGTGCGACTTCTGCTTTTAGCTCAGCCTTTGCCAAAAGACCAAATGGATCTAAAAAAAGGCTATCTCCTGCTAAAATAGCAGTGGCTTCATCAAATTTTTTATGGTTGGTTAAGCGCCCACGACGGTAATCGTCATCATCCATAGCTGGAAGATCGTCATGAATAAGACTTCCTGTGTGAATCATCTCAAGTGCAGCAGCTACTTGAAAATGCGCCCTTGTCAAAGACACGCCAAATCCTTCTAAAAGATCTAAAAAAATTAAGGGGCGGATACGCTTACCGCCTGCCTCAATAGAATATAAAATACTTTCTACCAAATCACTTGAAATCAAGGCCTCTTGATAATAAGACCTCATTGCTTGGTCAATGCTCTTGATTTTATCCACCACTTAGTCCATTTCCTCTTCTGTTCCATCAGCTTTCATCACTTTGACTAAGGTCTTTTCAGCATCTTGTAAGGTCTTTTGGAGATCCTTAGACAAGAGCATTCCTTTTTGAAATTCTGTAATCGCTTCTTCAAGAGCCACATCGCCAGTTTCTAACTTGCTGACAATCATTTCCAATTCTTGTAAATTTTCCTCAAATGTTTTTTTACTTTCTGACATCTTTTACCTCTGCATCTATTTGACCATCTCTTAGCTGAATACTAATCTGGTCTCCTTTAGTAAGTGTTTGAACACTTTCCAAAATCGTATCTTCTTGTCGAACAATAGCATATCCTCTTGCCACAATTCGCGTCGTATCAAGTGATAACAAGGCATCTTGTGCTTTTTCAAAACGCGCTAATTTATTGTCATAGTGATTAGACATATGACTAAGAAGTAAGCGCTCTTGTTGCCTTACTTTCTCTTTAAAATAACTGACTTGTCCTTTTAAATCAAATGACTTGAGACGTTGAAACACGAGTTGCTCTGCCTGTTTCTTTTGTGTCAGTCGCTCTCTTGTCAATTGCTCTAAACGTTGACTAAGTCGATCTAACTTTTGTAAATGCCCATCATAGAGCCGTTCGGGCTGCCTAAATATCACCGATGACATCAACTTATCTAACCGCTCTTGACGTCTGATAATCAACTGCCTACTTGCTTGGTAGAGACGATTTTGACGATCTTGAAGGCTTGCAAGAACATCACTTTTAGTGATTGGAGTAGCCAATTCCGCTGCAGCTGTTGGTGTTGCAGCTCTTTGATCAGCAACAAAATCTGCCAAGGTCGTATCCGTTTCATGCCCCACACTAGAGATAATTGGAAGGTGGGATTCAAAGATGGCTTCAACCACATTTTCTTCATTAAATGCCCAGAGATCCTCAATAGAGCCTCCTCCTCTCCCTACAATCAGAAGATCTAAATCTTTTCGTTGATTAGCTAAACGAATATTCTCTACAATCTCTTGACTGGCTCCATCTCCTTGAACCTTGGTAGGAAACAAGAGAATATCAACTCCTGGAAAACGCCTTGAAACCGTTGTGATAATGTCACGAATTACCGCACCACTGGGGCTGGTGATGACTCCTATTTTTTTTACAAAACGAGGAAGAGCTTGCTTGTGACGAGAGTCAAAATAACCTGCTTCCGTTAGCTTTTTTTTGAGTTGCTCAAACTGAATAGCTAAGGCACCAATCCCATCCGGCTCTGCTTTTTCAATCACAATGGAATAAGCCCCACTAGGCTCATAAAGTTGAATCCGACCAATCACATTGATCTTCATCCCCTCTTCTAATTCAAATCCTAGATTTTTAAAAGCTCCTGCCCACATGGTTGCCTGTATGACAGCCTTTTCATCTTTGAGCGAAAAATATTGATGCTTGGGACGCTTTCTAAAGTTAGAAACCTGCCCTGTCAAATAAACCCGCTCTAAATAAGGGTCGCGGTCAAATTTTAATTTTAAATACTTGGTCAAACTCGACACTGATAAATAATCCGACATGCTCCCTCCTTCATTTATGCATAATTACTCCCATTATAGCATTTTTCCCTTAAAAATGGTGGGACAAAAGACAGGAAAAACAGCAATCACTCTAAGAAAATAAAAAGAGCGAAACAACATAAAACACACCCCAAAAGTTAGACAGAAAAATTCTAACTTTTGAGGTGCGACTTCTAGCACTTCAATGGGGTATGTACTTTATGCTATTAATAACTATCTTTTTCCTTCTACTATCTTTTATCCCTATTGATAAAAATTAGAACATCTCCTTTTATAGTCACTAGATCTTTATCAACTAATTCTTGTAGAGCTTGGCGATAAACGCCTTCATAACCTTCAGTTAATCTCTTTTTATCAAAAACGATATGATTAATTACTCTGAACCATTCTTTTAATAATTTATGTCTCAACCCTTTCATTATACCACAAATGAGAGGGTAAAAACAGTCTTGTTTTTTTATATATAAGTGTTACATTATAAATGAGATATATCCTTGGGTTGGAAAGGAAAAAACGGAAACTATATTACTCAAAGGTTTATATAACAATTAAACTGTTTTGTATCTTTGGAATCAAACAAGGAGGTAATCATGAAAAAGATTTTAAAACCTATTGCTGTGGTTATGTTATCTTTGAGTATTGGTAGCAGTTTTATTCCTGTGTGTAATGTTTTAGGAGAAGAATATCAACATAATGTTTCAGAAAAAAGTATTAATCAAGATGGATTGAATTTTTCTGCAGAAGAAATTGATATTATCACAGAAAATGGTCAATATTCTTATGATGAAAAAACAACAGAAGATGCTTTAAAATTACAAAAGTATTTTGGGTATGATAAAAACGGAAATGTTGTTTTAAATGCAACTAAAGAACAATTAATTGCCGATTTAAATATTACAGAAAGTCAAGCACTTGATTTGTTGAGTATTTCTGAATCAGGAGTAAGGACAACGGAATATAGAGGATTTGTAGGAGTATATGTTCATTTAGGACCTAAAGTAAGAGCGATGAATGGATGGGCTGCTGGTGCTTTTGCAGGTGGCTATGTTGGTTGGTATGCTAAGCAATTGGCGGCAGCTGGACCTTGGGGAGCTGGAGCAGCTGCCTTAATAACGGCGTCTGCAGCTGCCACCGTAAAATGGGCTGTTGAAAATGGGGTTAGAACTGTTCCAATTGGGTCTCAAATCCCTGGTTTTTCATTGTCTTATAATGTGAATGTACCTTAGGAATATTTTATGAAAAATCTACAATTTAATATAAAACCTGTTCTATGCGCATTGTTTTTGTATATTGCTTTAGGTTATTTATGCCAGATTATAAATGTATTTAGTTTTAAATTCTCTATATCAGGGATAGTTACTTTTTTGATAGGTAGTTTCTTTTATTCTCTATATACAACTAGAAATAATGGTGCTTTTCTAATATATTCAATTATTTTATTCTTACTTAGTTTTTCGTTGTCTCTTTGAGATTATAGAAACACTATAAAAACTCCTAAGAGTGTACTGACCCCAAAAAGTTAGACAAAAAATATTAGTGAAAGGATTTAGTTCTGTACTGAACAGGACTAAGTCCTTTTAGTTTTGCTTTAATGCGTTTATTGTTGTAGTAAAAAATATAATCAGTGATAGCTTGCTCTAGTTGATCCAGAGATTTGAAATTTTTCTCAAATCCGTAAAACATTTCTGTTTTCAAGATGCCAAAGAAGGATTCCATCATACCATTATCCGTGCTGGTTCCCTTGCGAGACATGGAAGGACGTATGCCTTTACTTGCAAGAAAACGGTGATAGACTTCATGTTGGTATTGCCAACCTTGGTCACTATGGAGAATGGTATTTGGGTAAGTTTCCTCAGGGAAGACCTTCTCAAGCATGGTCTTGACTTGTACGAGGTTGGGAGAATGGGACAAGGTAAAATCAATAATTTCGCTATTATAGCCATCCAGAACAGGAGAAAGATAGAGTTTTTCAGCACAATTTGGCAGAGCGAACTCCGTCACATCTGTATAGCACTTCTCAAAAGGCTTAGCCCCTTCAAAGGCTCTCTCAATGAGATTAGGAGCTTTCTTGCCACATCACCCTTGTAAGACTTGTATCTCTTGCGTCGACGAATACGAGCAGTCAAACCTAACTCTTTCATCAGCCCTTGTACTTTCTTGTGGTTGACAGAAAATCCACGATTTTTTAGCTCAAGGTGAATGCGACGGTAGCCATAGTTTCCCTTATGTTCATCATAAATGGCTTGAATTTCAGCTTTTAAGTCCTTATCTTTATCTGGTTTGTCCAGTTGTTTGACTTGATAATGATAAGTAGAAGGAACTAATTGAGCAATCGTCAGCAGTAGATTTAGTCGGAATCCTTCTGCGACCATCTCTCTAACTGTTTGAGCCTTTCTTGTTCTCTGGCTTCGTCCCTTAAACGAAGCGCTCTCAACTTTTTTAGATAGGCATTCTCCGTTCTAAGCCGTTCATTTTCCTCCTGAAGTCGCTTTAACTCGGTCATCTCTTCCCAGGTTTTCTTTGGTTTACGCCCCATCTTTGGTGGCCTCCCTCTTGTTTTCTCAACAATAATATCCCCGTTTTTCTTGTATTGTGCTATCCAGTTTGGGAGAGTTCCTCGATTTGGCAAGGAATAGTTAAGTGAGACGGAGAGGCTGACTGCTTATTAAGAAGTACTTTGTCAATCATTTCTTGCTTTAATTCTGGGGAATAGTAGTTATTTTTCTCTTTTTTAACAATACTTAAGCCATATCTCTCAATCAATCGAATCATATATTTAATGCCGGATTGAGCAATACCGAACTGTTTTGACAAGGAATTGAGGGAATTACCATTTTGCCGTAACTCATAAATTTGGACTTTGTCTTCATAACTTAATTTCATAAAAATAGCACCCCATAAGTTAGATTTTTTCATTCTAACTTTTGGGGTGCGGTTCAGACTAGAATCTTTAACATTATTCTAACAATTGCCGCATGGCTATTGGCAAGTATTGGCTGATCTGCGTTGGGAGGACGATGTAAGCATCTTGTGAAAGGTGGTCTGCAATAGCTGAGTGAAGATAAACTGCAGCAGCAACACTTTCCCAAAGATCTTGCCTAAATTGGGCTAGAAAGCCTGCAATCATCCCTGCTAAAGTATCTCCCATACCACCTGTTGCTTGATAGGGACCTCCAACAGTAATGTGACCCACTTTATCTCCTTGATAGACACGTGTTTGATGGCGTTTATGTACTAAAATTGTCTGATCTGGAAAGTCTTTCAAAGCTTTAAAATTGGTGAGATCATCCTGTGCATCAGGCGATAAGCCACTCAAGCGTTCCCACTCTTTTTGATGAGGTGTTAAGACAAGCGATGAATGAGGTAAGATGGAACGTTCTTTTTTGGCCAATAAATTTAGGGCTGAGGCATCCATCACTAAGACTTGATCTGCTCTAACTCTTTCTAAGACTTGGTTAAAAATAGTTTCAGACAGCCTATTTTCAGCTAAGCCTGGACCAATCAAAATAACAGTTGCTGCATCCACTTCACGCGCCAACAAATCTTGATCGCGCATATCAAATCCCATAGCTTCTGGTAAGTGAGTGTGAAGGGCAGTCAGATTTTCCCTATCAGTTGCCACACTCACTAAGCCTGCTCCGCTTTTCACACAGGCTAGGGCTGATATAATAATAGCACCACCAAAAGGAGCTTGACCACCTACTAAGAGAACACGTCCAAAAGCCCATTTGTAAGCATTTGGCTCACGCTTTACCACAACCTTTTTAGCTAAACTTTCCTCTATTCTCATCTGTTCACACTTCTAAGGGCTGACTCATAGGTTTGTTCCATCAGCATGGTAATGGTCATAGGGCCTACACCACCTGGTACAGGGGTGATGTAACTGGCAAGTTCAGCTACCTCATCATACTTAACATCTCCAATCAGCTTTCCATTTTCATCACGGTTCATGCCGACATCAATCACTACCGCGCCCTCTTTAACAAAATTCTTTGTCACAAAATGCCCACGGCCAATTGCCACAACTAAGATATCAGCCTTTTTAGCGACCTCTGCTAAATGATGCGTTCTAGAATGCGTGAGGGTCACCGTTGCATTTTTATTAAGTAAGAGTTGAGCCATTGGTTTTCCGACGATATTACTACGCCCAATCACCACGGCATGTTTACCTTCCAGATCGATATGATAGTCTTTAAACATCTCCATAATCCCAGCTGGTGTACAAGGCACCATAACAGGATGTCCACTCCATAAACGACCCATATTCATCGGATGAAAACCATCTACATCTTTATTAGGATCAATCGCTAATAACACAGCTTCTTCATTGATATGATCAGGCAAGGGTAATTGTACCAAAATCCCATGAAATGAAGTATCCGCATTATAGATTGCAATCACATCCAACAACTCCTCTTGTGAAGTTGATTCAGGCAGGCGAACAACCTGACTTTTAAAACCAGCAGCCAAGGCAGAATGCTCTTTATTACGAACATAGACCTGGCTAGCTGGATTTTCCCCTACTAAAATCACCACTAACCCTGGTACGATACCTTTTTCCGCCTTTAAACGAGCGACCTTTTCTGCTAACTTTTTCTGCATTTTTTGAGCTAATGCTTTTCCATCAATTATCTGAGCCATAATCTCTCCTTGAACATTGTATTGAGACTATTATAACAAAAAAGGTAGGCCTTGACCCACCTTTTTTCAGAATTTTTTGATAAGTTAGATGATTATCATGATTTATTGATTTCAGTATTATTATTCTTTTTTATCTCATCTTTAATAGCACAAGAGCAGTCACAGTCGCTACAAGCTCCTTTTTTTTGTAGGGTACTTTTAATAATCCAGACTGACAAGATAACTAAAACAATTAAAATAATTAAGGTTGCTAATGACATCATAACCTCCTAAGAACCTTGACCAACAAGGTTTTCTAAACTGATTACCCTAACTTCCTGAGACTTTGGTTTTCTCATAATTAAGTAAGCAAAGACCAAGACAAGAAGCACCGCTATGCCTGTCCAAATAGTCACAGCATGCCCTGTTAGCAATAAACCAAGTTGATAAATAATCAAGCTCACGCTATAAGCTAGTCCCGTCTGAAAAGCAATCGCCAACCAAGTCCATCCTAAACTATTCATCTCTCGCTTAATTGCTCCTACCGCCGCAAAGCAAGGTGCACATAAAAGATTAAAGACTAAGAAAGAATAAGCTGATAAGGCCGTGTAATCCAGTTGTAGATTAGACCATAAGCCGTGACTGCTTTCTGAAGCATCCTTGACATTATAAAGAATACCAAAGGTAGCAACCACGGTTTCCTTAGCCACCAAACCTGTTACTGTTGCAACAGTAGCACGCCAGTTGCCAAAACCTAGTGGAGCAAATAAAACAGAGAAAGCCCGCCCAATACTTACCAAAATACTATTTTCTGTATCGACAGCTTCTAAAGTAAAGCTATAAGTACTCATGAACCAAATCAAGATGTTCATGACAAAAATCACAGAGCCGGCACGTTTAATAAAACTCATGGCCTTATTAAAGGCATAACGCAAAACCGAACTTGTTTTTGGAAGGTGATAACTTGGCAACTCCATGATAAACGGACTGGCCATCCCACCAAGTAGCCGTATTTTCTTAAGAGCAATACCAGATAGGACAATGGCACCAATTCCTACAAAATAAGCACTTGGGGCAATCCAAGGATTTTTAGGGAAAAAGGCACCTGCTACTAAGGCGATGATGGGTAATTTAGCCGAACACGGCATAAAGGTAGTGGTCATCACGGTGATTCTGCGATCTCGTTCGTTTTCAATGGTCCGACTAGCCATGACACCAGGAACCCCACAACCTGTCGCAATCAACATAGGAATAAAGGTCTTACCCGACATGCCAAAACGTCTAAAAATACGATCCATCACAAAGGCGACACGACTCATATAACCAACATCTTCTAAAATCCCCAAACACAGAAAGAGGACAAAAATTTGAGGAACAAAACCAAGAACTGCCCCACAGCCCGCTACAATCCCATCTAGGATCAAGCCCTGCATCCAAGCATCAACCTTTAAGCTTTCTAAAACAGATCCTACTGCATTTGGAACCCATTCACCAAAAAGAACATCATTAGCCCAATCCGTTCCCATAATCCCAACCGTTTGAATAGATAGGTAGTAAACCAACCACATCACCATAGCAAAAATCGGAAGGGCTAAAAAGCGATTGGTCACAATCTGGTCAATCTTATCTGACAAGGTCAAGGCAAAATCATCTTCCTTGGTCTGTGCCAGCTTGGCCACCTTTTCAATGAAAGCATAGCGCTCATTGATTAAAATGGATTCCGCATCTTCAGTATAGATTTCCTCGGTGATCTTGATGATATCTTTGATTTCTTTTTTCTGAAAATCAGACAAGGAAAGCTGTTCCCAAACTTGCTGATCTCCTTCAAATAGCTTGATGGCATAAAATCGTGCGTCACTTGCTAAAACTGCTGTCCCTAAAACATCTATGATTTCAGCTAAAGCCACCTCAAATCTTTTATCATAAGTCGGATAGGCAAAAGTACTGTCAACTTGAGCTGATTTTTTAGCCAACTTGATGGCTTTCTCAATACCTATATTTTTAGTGGCACTGGTTGACACTACAGGCACACCCATATGATAGCTCAGCTTTTCTTCGTCGATAGTTTTCCCTTGACTTTTTAAAACATCGCTCATATTAAGAGCAATCGTCACAGGTAGCCCCGCCTCCAACAGCTGGGTGGTCAAATAAAGATTACGCTCCAAGTTTGTGCTATCAACAATATTTAAAATAGCGTCTGCCTCATGGCTCAACAGATAATCTCTAGCTACTAATTCCTCTGGTGAGTAGGGCGACATCGAATAGATTCCTGGTAAATCTTGAATGGCTAAGCTCTTATCAGATTTGTAAGTACCAGATTTTCTTTCAACCGTCACACCAGGCCAGTTTCCCACACGCTGCCGATTTCCTGTCATGAGGTTAAACAAAGAGGTCTTCCCACAGTTCGGATTTCCAATCAAGGCGATTTCCATTTTTCTTATTCCTCCTCAACCACTGTAATCAACTGAGCTTCTGATTTACGAAGCGTTAATTCATAACCTCGCAGACTAATTTCAATCGGATCACCTAAAGGGGCAACCTTTCTAAGACAGATCTTCGTATGCTTGGTCAAGCCCATATCCATCAACCGTCGTTTCGCTTCTCCAACAGTATTGATCTCTTTGACATAGGCAAAGTGACCAACAGGTAAGTCAGCTAACGATATCAGCTGCCCTTCTCCCTCGTAAAGCACAACACTTACTCGCTCCAAGATAGCATTATCAAAAGCAAGCCTAGCTCCTTTAACCATGACAATAGCATTTGATTTGGTTTTGGCGACTAATTTCAAGTGAGTCCCCTGCTTTAAACCCATAGTCGCCAAATGCCTGCAACTTTCCTCGTTTAAATCAATATGCTGAACTTGATAATCCACATCAACTTTGGCATCTATTAATAACAACTATCTTTCACCCTTCCTTTGTAGTAATTTTTCATCATTATAGCACATAAAAAGACAGATAAACATCCTTATCTGTCATATTTTTCATATTGGAATTATTATTGATTTATAGTACTTTACTTAGGAAATCCTTAGTTCGTGCTTCCTTAGTAGCATCAAAGATTTCTTTTGGTGTCCCATCTTCAACAATATAACCGCCATCCATAAAGATCACACGATCTGCCACTTCACGCGCAAAGCCCATCTCGTGAGTGACAATTACCATCGTCATCCCTGACTTAGCCAAGTCTTGCATGACACCCAACACTTCTCCTACCATTTCAGGATCAAGAGCTGATGTTGGCTCATCAAACAAAAGTACATCTGGATCCATCGCTAGACCACGGGCAATCGCAATACGCTGCTGTTGCCCTCCTGATAGACTCGCTGGATAGGCTTGAGCTTTTTCCCTTAGCCCAACTTTTTCAAGCAACTCATAAGCCTTAGCTTCTGCCTCAGCTTTTGATGTGCCTTTCGTTTTAATCGGTGATAAGGTGATGTTGTCAAGTACTGTCATGTTAGGGAAAAGGTTAAACTGTTGGAAAACCATTCCCATCTTTTCACGCATCTTAAAGATATCATTTGACTTGTCAGTGATATCAACTCCTTCAAAGGTTACTGTTCCTTTTGTTGGTACTTCAAGAAGGTTCATGGTACGCAGAAAAGTAGATTTACCAGATCCTGACGGACCGATGATGACGACAACCTCCCCTTTTGAAATATCAAGGTCAATTCCCTTTAACACTTCATTGTTTCCAAAATACTTATGAAGGTCTTTGATGCTAATAATTGCTTCTGACATTATTTTTTCTCTCCTTGCCCTAAACGGTTTTCAAAACGCTTGATCATTGCAGACATAACAGTCGTTACAATCAAATAGTAGAAGGCTGCAAATAATAACGGTTCAATCGGTAGATAGGTTGCTGTTACAACAGATTGAGCACCATTCCACAATTCCATGACCCCAATGGTTTGAAGAAGCGAACTATCTTTAATAATTGTCACAAATTCATTACCAAGTGCTGGGAGGATATTTTTAAGAGCTTGTGGCAAGATAACATAGCGCATAGCATTTTTAGGGCGAATCCCCAAAGAATAAGCTGCTTCAAGCTGTCCTTTGGGCACAGCATCAATCCCCGCACGAACTGTTTCTGAAATATAAGCTCCACTATTGAGTGATAAAATAATCATCCCAGGTAATAAGCGAGAAAAATCCATATCTAAAACACCAAACGGAATAGTGGGTAAATTATGAAATTTCATCCAAGCAAAAGAAATCATAATTTGGACCACCATCGGTGTGCCACGAAAAACCCAAACATAAAAACTCACTAACCAGTCCAATACTTTAATATTACTACGTTTAGCAAGGGCCACCAAGACACCAATGATGGTTCCAAAGAAAACCACAAAGGCAGAAATCAAGATAGTCACGACAACGCCGTAGTTAAAATAAGCCCAATACTTAGGCAAAAATGAAAAATCCATTTAAATTACTAACTCCTCTAAAAATGTGTGAATCTATTATAATAAAAAATGCATAAAAATACAACCCAAGCTAACTAAAACCCTTAAAATAAAAAGGCTGAACAGCCTGTTCAACCTTTTGAATTCCTTTTTCACTATGGGGAATAGAAGTATTGCAATGGGAAATTAAACTATTTAGGGGCAATACCTTGTCAGAAAAAGGAGCCCAAAGTACTATCAGACGATGAATACCCTCACGTCCGATATAGGAGTATTATAGCACCCCCCCCCCCGAAAAATCAAGGTTTTTGCTATTTTTTTAAGTTTCTAACACTCTCTCTTTTTTTCAGTGTAAAAGGAACAATAACCTTTTCATTCTCATCTTTACTCACATCTAGTTTATCTAATAAACGTGCTAAACTCGCCTTACCCAGTTGAGGAATATTGATATCAAAAGTGGTTAAGTAAGGATGAATAATTTTTGCATAAGATGAATTGTTAAAAGAAACAATCGACACATCATGTGGGACGTTAATATCATAAAAAGATAAAAATTGAATCACACGGACAGACAACATATCATCGACAACCACCAAAGCAGTTGCCTCAGTCTTATCTAATAGAGACTTAAAGGCATCTAAGCTAAGAGCATCTTCCTTATCAAATAAGATCGGATATTCTGCTACCAGTCCTCTTTTAGTCATTTCAATCTGATAACCTAAATAACGCTCTGAAAAGACTTGACTATTTAAATCATCTGTGACAAATAAAATCTTATCATGTCCATTTTCTATCAAAACATCAACAGCTGTTCTCCCCATTAACTGGTTATCATTATCAATATAAGTGATTTCATTTCCCAGCTCTTCTGGCTCACCCACCACAACAAACGGAATATTCTGCGCTGTCAGATACTCGCGAACAGGATCATCTTTTTGAGAGTATAAAACAATGAAGCCATCAACACGTCGTTGCTTGTACATTAACTCAACATGCTCAGTTAATTCTTCCACTGTGCTGGCAGTGGCAATAGAAACAGTAAAGGAGCGTTTTTTAGCTTCATTATTGATGACCGTTAAAATCTCCATGAAAAAAGGCTGAGCAACACGGTCTTTTGTTAGAGGAGGCAAAATCACACCAACAGAGCGCGTCAAGCCTGATGCTAACATCTTGGCTGCCACGTTTGGAACATAGCCAAGTTCATCCATGGCTT
The DNA here is from genome assembly GCF_053203725.1 of Streptococcus porcorum. NCBI lineage: Bacteria > Bacillati > Bacillota > Bacilli > Lactobacillales > Streptococcaceae > Streptococcus > Streptococcus porcorum. The sequence continues at coordinate 90,046 of NZ_JBRUDG010000003.1, forward strand.
TTTTCACTCTATCTTTGGTTTTTTGAGAGATGGCAGAGCTATCCTTTAAAGCACGACTGACAGTCGAGGGGTTCACTCCTGCTCTTTCTGCTACATCTTTTATCGTAACCATTTCTATCCTCCTTTCATTTTATCTCGTTATATTTTGACATATCAAGTTAAGAAGTTCAAGGATAAACTCTATTAAAAATCATTAATAAGACTTTCCAACTCTTTATTAATCTCAATATAATTTTCAAGAAGCTTGAAGGCTAACTTAATGCCTACTTTAGTAGAATTGGCAAAAATCTCATCAACCACAGCAGCTTCTGCAGGAAAATGCTTTTCAAATCGACGAGCAGGATTTGCCCAGTCAATGGACTCTTTATGCAGACTTTCTTGACTAAGGGTAATCCCTGTCATAATATCATCTACAGCATGATCCAAGTAATAGTGAGCTGAAATCACCTCACCACGAAGAACACGCATTTTTGCAACATATAAATTGGTAATTGCTTCATTAAAATACCAGTCAGGATTCGTTCGCACAGGGTCATGCTTACCTTTTAAACTAATCTCTTCTCGACTCCATAAGACCTTATCACAAGCCAGAGGAACCTCCTGATACTCTTTTTCAGTAAAAATAGCAAACTCAACATAGATGCCATCTGAATAAAGAACTTTATAGCCATCTGGCGTATTTTTAAATGAAAAAACCAAGCTAGCCGTTGGGGTCTCCAACCAATCCAGCTGATCTAACAAGTCTGGTTTTTCATCTTTCTCAGCTATGACAAAAAAATCAAGATCGGAATAATCATCCATTCTCTCTCTATCACTGCCTGTGGTTCCAATTCCAATAAGGGCTTGTGCACCCTTGATAGATTTGATATTTGCTATAATTTCGTCTAATCTCTCCAATTGTTCCATAACTCACCTCTTTATTTTTTCATATTTGATAAACAGCATAAAAATATGCTGGTAATGACAGGCTTTTTTTAAGTTTCAGCCCCTCTTTTTCAGACGACAATACTAGTCGCCAATTTTTATCTCTTATCACTTTAGGCATAGAAATTGAGACTTTCTCAGCTGTTAAATTCACTAAGATTAAACATGATTCTGTTTGACTTTGCCGCTGATAGACAAATACAGCCTCATGTCCTACTAGGATACGCTGATAGTTTCCGACTGCTATTGCCTGAGAATGATGACGTAGGTTGATCAAATTCTTATAGAGATAAAATACAGATTGCTCATCCTTTTGGGCTAAAGCGATATTTTTTTCTCTATATTGACTATTCACTCTTAGCCACGGTTTTACTGTAGAAAAACCAGCATAGCAACTAGCATCCCATTGCATCGGTGTTCTAGCATTGTCCTTACTCCAAGCTTTAGCTCGCTCAAAAGCCTCTTTATCTGCTAAAAGCTGACGATAACTTTCATAACGTCGCTTCATTTTAGGTTCATTGAACTCTTCCAAGGTTTTAAAATCACCATTTGTCATGCCAATTTCTTGTCCTTGGTAGATAAAAGGTGTCCCCCTTAAACAAAAGTAAGCTACCGCAAAGGCTTTTGCAGAAGAATCACTCCCGTCACCAAAGGTATCAATAATTCTAGGGAGATCATGATTTTCTAAGTATAAGCCCAACCACCTCTGCTCTTGCATATCTACTTGCCAACGGTCTAAAATCTCAATAAATTTGACAACATCTCCTTTACCTGTTTCAAAACGGTAATTATGCTCCCATTCAAACAGCATGGTCATATAACCATTACGACCAGTCCATTTAGGAGCCTCTTGACTAGAGACACCACTTGCCTCACCAACTGTCAAGGCATCATACTCTTCATAAATCGCCTTCATATCAGAGAGATAGGCTTCAATCCCTGAAACATTCATAAAGGGTTGATAAGCTCCATCTCCCTTTGAATCTTGAAGTTTTACATCCCAATCTGCCTTTTGAATATGGCTAATAGCATCTATTCTAAAGCCATCAATCCCTAACTCCAACCAAAATCGTATCATATCATAAATTGCTTGTCTTAGTTTGGGATTTTTCCAATTCAAATCAGGTTGTTTCTGATCAAATAAATGAAAATAATATTCATCAGTTAACGCATCGTAGGTCCAAGTCGATAAACCTGAAAATCCTATCCAATCATTAGGAGGACGATTGTCTTTTCCCTTTTTCCAATGGTAAAAATCTCGGTAAGGACTGGTTTTTGAGGATTTAGCATCCCGAAACCAAGGATGTTGATCTGATGTATGATTGACCACTAAATCAAACAATACCTTTATCCCCATTTCATGAGCTTGTTGAATCAAGTCCTTGACATCTTCTAAAGTTCCATACTCAGGATTGATAGCATAGTAATCCGAGATATCATAACCATTATCGACATTGGGGGAGGCATACATCGGTGTTATCCATATAAAATCAATCCCTAGATCTTTTAAGTAAGCTAGCTTTGAAATGATACCCTTGATATCACCGATTCCATCACCATTACTATCACAAAAACTTCTTGGATAAATTTCATATCCAACTGCTGATTGGTACCAATCCTGTTTCATCTACTCTACCTCTACACAAAAAGCACCCCAAGGTTCTAAATCAACTTTTTTTAAGGTTTTAGGGTAAGGTCTATTAGCAATCACCTCTGACACCATATCATATCTAGATGAGAAGCTTTGGCTTTCATCTGATAGATTGACCACAACCAAATAAGTCTTCTCCTCATTTTTTCTTAAATAAGCAAAAACTTTATCTGCTGTTGTCAGAATCTCATAATCTGCTTCTACCAACCAATCTTGTGTTTTTCTCAAATTAACCAAAGCTTTATAGGTATAAAAAATAGATGATTTATCCGCTAGAGCTTTGGCGACATTGATAGTTTTATAATTAGGGTTAACGGCTAACCAAGGTTTTCCATTTGAAAAACCAGCATTCTCAGTATTATCCCACTGCATCGGGGTCCTTGCATTGTCTCGCCCTACAACTCGAATAGCATCCAAAATAGCTTCTTGGCTAACTCCCTTTGTGCTCGCTTCCTTGGCAAAATGAAGAGATTCTAAATCATTTATTTGATCTAAGTTTTCAAAGGGATAATTGGTCATCCCTATTTCTTCTCCTTGATAAATATAAGGCGTCCCTCTCATCAAGTGTAACAAGATAGCCAAGGCTTTCGCAGACTTTTCTCGGTAAACGCCACTATTGCCCCAAATAGACAACACCCTAGGCAAATCATGGTTATTCCAAAAAAGTGAATTCCAACCCTCTGTCACACCTAAATCCGTCTGCCACTTGCTTAAAATAGATTTTAGACGAGGAACATCAAGATCTGTGTACGACCACTTGTCTTTGCCTTCTTCATGTTGTAAGCCAATATGTTCAAATTGAAAGACCATTGACAACTCATGATTTTCTTGTCTAGAATATTGTTTTGCGATATCAGGTGTCGCTCCCCAGGTTTCACCAACAGTTAACAAATCTTTCCCACAAAGCGTCTGTGAATGCATCTCCTTTAGGTAATCATGAAGTTTTGGACCATTATTAGCTATCAACCGGTCAGGGATTTTACCGATCATATCAATCACATCCATCCGAAAACCTGCAATTCCCTTATCAATCCAAAAATTCATCATATCATATATTTTTTGACGAAGAACTGGATTTTCCCAATTTAAATCAGGCTGTTTTTTACCAAAAAAATGAAGATAGTATTGGCCCGAAGCATCATCATATTCCCAAGCAGAGCCTCCAAAGATAGAATCCAAAGCATTAGGCTCATCTCTCCAAATATAATATTCTCTTTCTGGACTAGACGGATTAGCCTTAGCTTCTATAAACCAAGCATGCTCATCTGAGGTATGGTTGACCACTAAATCCATAATAATACGAATACCGCGACGTCTTGCTTCTGTTAGTAGCATCTCCATGTCGGCCATAGAACCAAATTCGTGTGCAATAGCTTCATAGTCAGAAATATCATAGCCGTTATCATCCATTGGACTCTGATAAACTGGGGATAACCAGATAGCAGTAATCCCTAAATAGTCCAAATAATCTAACTTACTAATAATCCCTTGAAGATCTCCGATACCATCGCCATTGGTATCTCTAAAACTCTTAGGATAGATTTGATAAATTACAGCTTGATGCCACCATTTCTTTTGCATAAATCTCTCCTTTATTCTTTCAATTCATTTTTCATTCTACACCTTTTTTATGAAAAATCAAGAATTTTATGCAAACGTTTGTTCTTCGTTTGCATACTATGTAAGACATTTTAGTGGTGAATTAACCCTATTTTAAAAAAAAATAAAAAAATATTGCAAAAGTACTTGACTTTTTTTGCAAACGGTTGCATAATAGTCTTGTAAATAAATTATATCCCATTTTGGAGGAGAAAAGTATGAAATCTTGGAAAAAAGTGCTTGTAAGCACAGCTGTTCTTTCACTTGCTGCTGGTGCAGCTCTTGTTGCTAATGCTCCTAAAGCTGAGGCTGCAGATACAACTACTATCAAACTTTGGGTTCCAACTGGAGCTAAAAAATCTTATCAAGATACTGTTAAGCAGTTTGAAAAAGAAAATAAAGGAATCAAAGTTAAGATTATCGAATCAAATGATTCCAAAGCACAAGAAAACGTGAAAAAAGATCCTTCTAAAGCTGCTGATGTTTTCTCACTACCACACGATCAACTTGGACAACTCGTTGAATCTGGTGTTATCCAAGAAATCCCAGAACAATACGCTGAAGCTATCGAGAAAAATGATACAGAACAAGCCCTTCTTGGTGCGCAATACAAAGGAAAAACTTATGCGTTCCCATTTGGTGTTGAATCACAAGTTCTCTTCTACAACAAAACAAAACTTTCTGAAGAAGATGTGAAGTCATACGAAACCATTACATCTAAAGCAACATTTGGTGCAACCTTTAAACAAATGAATGCCTATGCCACAGGGCCACTCTTCATGTCTGTAGGCGACACTCTATTTGGTGAATCTGGTGAAGATCCAAAAGGAACAAACTGGGGTAATGAAGCAGGTGTTTCTGTTCTCAAATGGATTGCTGCTCAAAAAGACAACTCTGGTTTTGTTAACCTTGATGCTAACAACGTGATGTCTAAATTTGGCGATGGATCTGTTGCTGCTATCGAATCAGGTCCATGGGATTATGATGCTGCTGTCAAAGCCGTTGGCGCTGAAAACCTCGGTGTTGCTGTTTATCCAAAAGTTACTATCGGTGATAAAGAAGTCCAACAAAAAGCCTTCCTTGGTGTGAAACTCTACGCCGTTAACCAAGCGCCTGCTGGAACAGACACAAAACGTATCGCAGCTAGCTATAAACTTGCCGCAGCCTTAACAAATGCAGAAAGCCAAAAAAATCAGTTTGAAACACGTAACATTGTCCCTTCAAACAAAGAAGTACAAGAATCAAGTGACGTTCAAAACAATATCCTAGCTCAAGCTGTCACACAAATGGCATCATCTTCAGACTACACAGTTGTTATGCCTAAACTTAGTCAAATGTCAACATTCTGGACAGAAAGTGCAGCTATCCTAAGCGATACTTACAATGGTAAAATTAAAGAAAGCAACTACCTCGATAAACTTAAACAATTCGATGAAGATATTGCTAATACAAAATAATCTTGTAAGTTGGTGAGGGGAGTGATCTCCTCACCGATTTTATTTATTGGTTAGTAGCCAATGTCTTCTAAGATTCTCACTATTTGATGATTTTAGAAGACATTAACTACTAATTATCATTTGGAGGCATAAATGAATAATAATTATCTATTTGATTCTGTTTCTGTCAAAGAAGCCTTTCAAAAAGGTGGACTAGAAACCAAGTTATCTTTTCTTGTGATGGGATTTGCTAACTTTGCTAATAAGCAAATTGTGAAAGGAAGTTTATTCTTATCTAGCCAAATCTTGTTTCTTATCGCTTTCTTTAGCCAAATTATTCCAAGTATCAAAGATCTGATCACCCTTGGTACAAAATCTCAAGGAATGGTCACAAAAGAAATCGATGGGATTAAAATGCAAGTTGCCGTAGAAGGTGACAACTCCATGCTCCTTCTCATTTTTGGACTGGCATCACTCATCTTTTGTGCAGTATTTGCTTACATTTACTGGTGTAACTTAAAGAGTGCGCGCAATCTCTATGTTTTAAAACGCGAAGGAGAGCCTGCACCAAGCTTCAAAGAGGATTTTAAAACGTTAGCCAATGGACGTTTCCATATGACCTTAATGGCTATTCCTCTTTTAGGGGTCTTGCTCTTTACCATCCTCCCTCTTATTTATATGGTCACTCTTGCCTTTACCAATTATGACCACAATCACCTCCCACCTAAATCACTTTTTGATTGGGTCGGATTAACCAATTTCGGAAATATCTTTACTGGTCGTATGGCTGGAACCTTCTTCCCAGTTTTATCTTGGACTTTAATTTGGGCAGTATTTGCTACCGTTACGAACTTCTTTTTTGGTATCGTTTTAGCTCTCCTTATTAACACTAAGGGACTCAAAGGGAAAAAAGTATGGCGAACCATTTTTGTCATCACCATGGCAGTGCCCCAATTCATCTCACTATTAATCATGCGTCACCTTCTTAACGATGAAGGACCACTTAATGCACTGTTGATGAATATGGGCTTGATTAAACACGCGCTTCCGTTTCTCTCAGACCCAATCTGGGCTAAATTCTCTATAATTTTTGTCAATATGTGGGTCGGAATCCCAGTCACTATGTTAGTTGCTACGGGGATCATCATGAACCTTCCTAGCGAACAAATTGAAGCTGCTGAAATTGATGGGGCAAGCAAATTCCAAATCTTTAAATCCATCACTTTCCCTCAAATTCTGTTGATCATGACACCAACCCTTATCCAACAATTTATCGGAAACATCAACAACTTCAACGTCATCTACCTTCTTACACAAGGTGGACCAACTAACTCTGAATACTACCAAGCAGGTTCAACTGATCTTTTGGTAACTTGGTTGTATAACCTGACCGTCACTGCTGCTGATTACAACATCGCCTCAGTTGTCGGAATCCTCATCTTTGTTCTATCTGCTATCTTCAGTCTTTTAGCTTATACTAGAACAGCATCTTACAAAGAAGGAGTAGCCAAATAATGCAAAATAAAAAACGATTAAATTTAGCTTTTGTTTATACACTTCTAACAGTCTTATCCATCATTTGGCTTTTTCCGATTGTATGGGTAGTTTTGACCAGTTTTCGTGGTGAAGGAACAGCCTATGTCCCTTACTTCATCCCTAAAACCTTTACTTTAGATAATTACGTTCAACTCTTTACAAATAGCTCTTTTCCTTTTGGACGTTGGTTCTTAAATACCTTTATCGTTGCCTTAGCTAGTTGTGTTATTTCAACATTTATTACTGTTGCTATGGCCTACTCTCTTAGCCGAATCAAATTTAAACACAGAAATGGCTTTTTAAAGCTAGCTCTTGTACTTAATATGTTCCCTGGCTTTATGAGTATGATTGCTGTTTATTATATTTTAAAAGCTCTTAACCTTGACCAAACTTTAACAGCCTTAGTTCTTGTTTACTCTTCAGGAGCAGCTTTAGGCTTCTATATTGCAAAAGGTTTCTTTGACACCATCCCCTACTCACTGGATGAGTCAGCAATGATCGATGGGGCAACACGTCTTGACATTTTCTTCAAGATTACACTGCCACTCTCAAAACCAATTATTGTTTACACTGCTTTGATGGCCTTTATCGCACCTTGGATGGACTTCATTTTTGCTAAAGTTATTCTTGGTGACGCCACTAATAAATACACCGTTGCTATTGGACTCTTCTCTATGTTGCAACAAGATACCATCAATGACTGGTTTATGTCCTTTACTGCAGGATCTGTTCTTATCGCTATTCCAATCACCTTGCTATTTATGTTCATGCAAAAATACTACGTTGAAGGCATTACAGGCGGTTCTGTTAAATAAAATCATAAGGCTTGGAATTTTCCAAGCCTTTATCCTATTAAGATATAGAAAAAGTCCCAGAGCTAGCTCTGGGACTTTTTCTATATCTTAATAAAGTAGGTCATAAATTTCCATAGCAATTAAATCAATGCTATCAAATGTGTAAGATTCACGCGCTTCCATATCACGAAGGGTAAACACTGGTCCATTTTCTGGATCATTGTTAAATGCAACCTCTGCGACAACAACACCATCACGCTCAAAATTGCGTTTCAAGTTTCCGCCATCTGTCGCCATTAATTCAAGGCGGTTAATAATTCTCACTAAATGTGATTCCATCTTATCTTTTCTCCTCTAATCGTTTTATAGACAACTCTATTTTATCATAAAACTAGGGATTCTAACAAGCAAAGCCCTTATTTTTAGCTATTTTTTAGTGTCTCATGCATAATAGCCTTAATTGAGTGCATGCGATTTTCTGCTTCTTGGAAGATATATGGACTGTAAGTTTTAAAAACGTCATCCGTTATCTCTAAAGCCTCATAGCCATATTTGTCATAAAGTTCTTGACCGATCTGCGTCTTAGTATCATGAAAAGCTGGTAAACAATGTAAAACAATGGCGTCTTTATTCTCTACTTTTTCTAAAAGCTCCGCGTTGATCTGGTAAGGCATCAGCAAATCAATACGCTCCTTAAAGTCCACCTCTTCTCCCATGGATACCCAGACATCAGTATAGAGAATATCAGCTCCCTTAACCGCTTCAACATCATCTGTAACCGTGATCTGTCCCCCTGTTTGGTGTTGTTTGGCAATAGCGAGAACTTCCTTATCAGGCTGCAGACTCTTAGGGGCAATGATAGAAATATCTAGACCTAGCTTGGCTGCAGTGACCAAAAGCGAATTAGCCATATTATTACGTCCATCTCCCAAATAAGCCAAATGCAAACCTTCCAAATGCCCAAAGACTTCTTTAATGGTTAAAAAATCAGCAATCATCTGTGTAGGATGCCACTCATCTGTCAGACCATTCCAAACAGGTACACCTGAGTATTGAGCCAGCGTTTCAACATCCTCTTGTTTAAACCCACGATATTCAATCCCATCAAACATAGACCCTAAAACCTTAGCCGTATCTTCAACAGACTCCTTTTGCCCCAATTGAATCTCCCCTGCTCCTAAATAAGTGACAGCCATTCCCAAATCCTGACCTGCCACCGTAAAGGCAGAGCGTGTACGGGTTGAAGCCTTTTCAAAAATCAAAGCAATGTTCAAGCCCTCATGGTAACGATGAGGAACCTTATTTTTTTTGAGTTGTTTAAATTCCTCAGACTTTTTGATGAAATGCAATAATTCTTCTTTTGTAAAATCAATCTCTTTTAAAAATGACTGTGCCATTGGTTTACCTCTTTTTGTATTTTTATACTATTTTAGTATATTTATTCATAAATGTAAACTTTATTTTTATAATTTTATAAAATCATGCTCAAAAATTGTCTTTTAACAGCTTTAGTGCTATAATGAACTTATATTTGACCAAGTTTGACCAAAAAAGTCATCTGGTCTGAAATCTAGATAGAAACCGAGGAAAAGATATGCTGTGTCAAAATTGCAAAATGAATGATTCTACCATTCACCTCTATACAAATATTAACGGACAACAAAAACAAATTGACCTCTGTCAAAATTGTTATCAAATTATGAAGACTGATCCTAGCCAAACAATTTTAGGCGGACTAAATGGACAAACAACCCAAGATAGTATGGATCCATTTTTTGATGATTTCTTTGGAGATTTAAATAATTTTAGAGCCTTTAATACTCCTAATCGCCCTAAAACTCCCGACACGCAAGCTGGTCAAAGAGGACCTGGTGGTGGGAATGGCGGTTTTACCAATGGTCCCCGCTCTAACTCACAACCTCAAGAAAAAGGCCTGCTAGACGAATTTGGAATTGATGTCACAGAGATTGCTCGTAAAGGTAATATTGATCCTGTTATCGGACGTGACGAGGAGATTATTCGTGTCATTGAAATTTTAAACCGTCGGACTAAAAATAACCCCGTTCTCATTGGAGAACCTGGTGTTGGGAAGACGGCTGTTGTTGAAGGATTAGCTCAAAAGATTATCGATGGTGATGTTCCTCAAAAACTTCAAGCTAAAAAAGTGATTCGTTTGGATGTCGTTAGTTTAGTTCAAGGAACAGGTATTCGTGGACAATTTGAAGAGCGCATGCAAAAATTAATGGATGAGATTCGTCGCCGTCAAGATGTTATCCTCTTTATTGATGAAATCCATGAAATTGTTGGAGCAGGGGGTACAAGCGAAGGTAATATGGATGCCGGTAACATTTTAAAACCTGCTTTAGCTCGTGGTGAGCTTCAAATGGTGGGAGCAACTACTCTCAATGAATACCGCATCATTGAAAAAGACGCTGCACTGGAACGACGTATGCAGCCTGTAAAAGTAGATGAACCAAGTGTTGAAGAAACTATTACAATTTTAAAAGGCATTCAAAAAAAATACGAAGATTATCATCATGTTAAATATACTGACGAGGCCATTCAAGCTGCTGCTATCCTTTCAAATCGCTATATTCAAGACCGCTTCTTACCAGATAAAGCCATCGACCTATTAGATGAAGCTGGCTCAAAATTAAACTTGACCCTTAATTTTGTGGACCCTAAAGAAATCGATCAACGTTTAATTGAAGCTGAAAATCTCAAAGCTCAAGCAACACGTGATGAAGATTATGAGCGCGCAGCTTACTTCCGTGATCAAATTGCCAAGTATAAAGAACTACAAAATGCTAAAATTGACGAACAAGATGTTCCTATTATTACAGAAAAAACTATCGAAGCCATTGTAGAGCAAAAAACGAATATCCCTGTTGGTGATCTTAAAGAAAAAGAACAAACCCAGTTGGTCAATCTGGCAGAAGATTTAAAAGCTCACGTCATCGGTCAAGATACCGCCGTTGATAAAATTGCAAAAGCCATCCGTCGTAATCGTGTTGGACTAGGTTCTCCTAATCGTCCTATTGGTAGTTTCCTTTTTGTAGGACCAACTGGAGTTGGAAAAACTGAGCTTTCCAAACAGCTCGCAATTGAGCTATTTGGTTCTGCTGATAGCATGATTCGTTTTGATATGAGTGAATATATGGAAAAACATGCCGTTGCCAAACTGGTTGGAGCTCCTCCTGGTTATGTTGGATATGATGAGGCAGGACAATTAACTGAAAAAGTTCGCCGCAATCCTTACTCTCTCATCCTACTTGACGAGGTTGAAAAAGCACATCCTGATGTGATGCACATGTTTTTACAAGTCTTGGATGATGGCCGTTTAACAGACGGTCAAGGACGAACAGTAAGTTTCAAGGATACCATTATTATTATGACCTCAAACGCTGGAACAGGCAAAGTTGAAGCATCTGTTGGCTTTGGAGCTGCACGCGAAGGACGAACTAGCTCTGTGATGAACCAACTCGGTGATTTCTTTAGTCCAGAATTTATGAACCGCTTTGATGGGATTATTGAATTCCAACCTCTCAGCAAAAACAATTTACTGCAAATTGTTGATCTTATGCTAGCTAATGTCAATGAGCGCTTATCAGCTAATGATATTCATCTTGAGGTAACCGATAAAGTAAAAGAAAAGCTAGTTGATCTCGGCTATGATCCTAAAATGGGAGCAAGACCACTCCGTCGTACCATTCAGGATCATATTGAAGATGCTATCACTGACTTCTACCTTGAAAATCCGAGTGAAAGACAACTTAAAGCCGTGATGACCAGCAATGGGCATATTATGATTAAATCTTCTAAAAAATCCGAAGATAACTAAAAAGAGTAAGAAAAATTGAAAAGAACCGCTTATAATGGACAGTTAAAAAAGTTATATACTGTTCATATAAGGAGGTTCTTTTCTCATGGCTAAAAAAGGAAGTAAGTTCACCAAATATTCACCCGAGTTCAAACTACAGGTAGTTGAAGACTACCTCAGCGGAAAGAGCGGAGGGATGCCTTCTATTGTCAAAAAATATGGGTTAAAATCAGACAACCAAGTTTTGAATTGGACAAGAAAATACCGAGAAGACCCTACTTTACTCGCCCAAGATCTACGAGGTAGGAAGTCCACTGGTCGTCCCAAAACAAGGAATCTAGAGGAGATGACCTTAGAGGAGCAGAATACTTATCTACGAATGGAGAATGCAATTTTAAAGACCTTAAGGACTCTCCTCAATCCGTGAGAAGAGTCCACCTCTATCAAGTCGTGGAGCAGTTGAAAGATCGTTACTCAGTCTCCTCTTTATGTTCCTATTTTGGCTTCCCCAGGTCTTCCTATTATCTTTGGTTGAGCAAGGGGAGACCAGTCTATAAACAGTTTGATGCGAACTTAGCTCAAAAGATTACAGCTATCTTCCATGACACTCAAAAAGGCTATCGCTTCATCTCTTATCAACTGAGAAGGCACT